>NZ_JBHXML010000020.1:74749-115357 GCF_042720345.1 Kitasatospora sp. NPDC058478
ATCTGCGTGCGCAGGGTGAGTTGCAGCGGGAGCTGCGTGCGCAGGCTGAGAAGGCTCGCCAGGCGAGGGAGGCGTTGAATCCGTCGCAGGCGGACGGTGACGGGGCCAAGAAGCCGGGTGATGGCGAGAAGGAGCCGCTGCCCGACCCCGGGTATTCGTCGCAGGCCGAGGCGTTCCGGCAGCTGCGTGAGCAGGGCGAGAAGGATCGTGCGGCGGCTGCTGAGGCTGCTCGTAAGGCGAAGGAGGAGGCGTCCGGTCCGCCGAAGGCGGATGAGGAGGCGCCCAAGGAGCCTGGCGGCGACGGTGAGAAGGAGCCGCTGCCCGATCCCGCGTACTTGACGCAGGCCGAGCTGCACCGGCAGCAGCGTGAGCAGGGCGAGGCGGATCGCAAGGCGAAGGCGCTGGCGGATCCGTCCTTCGTGGAGCGCGAGGAGGCCAAGGCTCTGGCCGACGCCAAGAGGCCGCGTTCGACACGGGAGCTCAAATTCCGCACGATCGACGATCTGAACGCCAAGAAGGAGAGCGACGGCTCCGGTGCCGGCGCGCCGGACTCCGGCTCGGACGGGCGGCCCGAGGGCGGGCCCGGCCCTGCCGGTAGCGGAGTGCAGGACCGAGGACGGTCCGAGGGCAGCCAGACCCAGGTGGAGCCGGCCCCCGCCGACTCCGAGGGTCCGGGTGGTGGCGAGCAGCAAGGTCCGGATCGGAAGTCCGGGGTTCACGGGCTCGGTGACCTGAAGGATTCGGGGAAGGGTAAGGCTCCGGCGGAGAAGTTCCCCGGCGCGGGGCACTTGTTGACGGATGATGCTCCGCCGGTGCCGCCGAAGGACGGGGCGGAGGGTTCGGGTGGTGGCGAGCAGCTGAGCCCGGATCGGAAGTCCGGGGTTCACGGGTTCGATGACCTGAAGGATTCGGGGAAGGGTAAGGCTCCGGCGGAGAAGTTCCCCGGTCAGGGGCGGACGGCTGCTGGTCCGCCGGCGGTGCCGCCGAAGGACGGGGTGGTTGAGGGTTCGGGTGGTGGTGCTGGGACGGTGCCTCCGGATCGGAAGTCCGGGGTTCACGGGCTCGGTGATGTGAAGGGTCCGGAGGTCAAGGCTCCGGTGGAGAAGTTCCCCGGTCAGGGGCGGACGGCTGCTGGTCCGCCGGCGGTGCCGGCGAAGGACGGGGTGGTTGAGGGTTCGGGTGGTGGTGCTGGGACGGTGCCTCCGGTCCGGAAGACGGGCGTTCACGGGCTCGGTGATGTGAAGGGTCCGGAGGGTAAGGCTCCGGTGGAGAAGTTCCCCGGCGAGGGGCACCTGCTGACGGACGAGACCGTGGCGGGCCCGCAGGAGGAGCACCCGCCGGCGGTGCCGCCGAAGGACGAGGGGTCGAAGGATTCGGGTGGTGTCGGGACGGCGCCCCCGGTCGTGAAGACCGGGGTCCATGGGTTGGGCGACGTGAAGGGCGGGTCGGAGTCGGAGGGCAAGACCCCGACGGAGAAGTTCTCCGGCAAGGGGGAGAAGCTGGGCGGCGAGGACGCCACCCGGGACGGGCGGGTCACCGAGTCGGGCCAGCGGGACCAGCGCCGCGACGTCGCCGAGCAGCGCCGGGAGGAGCAGAAGAACGATCCGGTCTTCCAGCAGGAGGCCGCGCGGCGCGAACGGGAGGCGGCGGAGGCGGAGACGAAGCTGGCCGAGCGCCGGAAGCAGCGGGCGGCCGACGCGGCCACCCGCGCCGAGGCCGACCGGCAGGCCCTCAAGGAGCGGGAGCGTCTGCGCGCCGAGGAGGAGGCCCGCGAGCAGCAGCGGGAGACCGAGCGGCAGCGTCTGCGGGCTGAGGAGGAGGTCCGCGAGCAACAGCGCGAGGTCGAGCGGCAGGCGCGCCGGGAGGCCGCCGAGGAGGTCGCATGGCAGCGGCAGTTGGCCGACATGAGGGACAAGTCGGGTGGCAGCGGTGGTACGCGCGGTGACGTGACCCTGGCCGAGGCGCGGAAGCTGCTCGCCGAACACCGCGCCAACGGGGTGGCCGACCCCTGGCACCGGCTGGCGTCCGAACTGGGCGTCAACGTCGAGTCGTTGCGGCGTCGTGACCTGATGCCCGAGTTCCCGGGCACGCAGGGGGAACGCGAGCACGTCACCAAGGTGGAGGACACCGAGCCGGCGTCCTCCCGGAACCGCTTCGGCGAGGACGACGCGAGCCTCGCGCCCAAGAAGGCCGCGAAGAAGCCCGCTGCCCCGGCGGCACCGGAGGCGGTCGTCACCCGTGGCATCGACGGCACGGGCGGCACCGTCGACCGCGACGCACTGGACCACGCCGCCGGGGAACTCGCCAAGGACCTGGACGCTTCGACGACGGTCCCGTCCGGCGAGGAGTCCTCGTCGTCCGCACCGTCCTCGAAGGAGCGGTTGGCCGCCGGGGCGCTGCTGAAGATCCACGACGACCTCTACCACCGGGACGATTCCCCCGGCGGGATCACCCGCGACTTCGACAAGGTCCGTGCGCTGCGCCGCCTGGAGAACCTCGCGCGCGACGAGTACCGGATGCGGGTGCCCTCCCTGACCGGTGGCTGGCTGGCCGGCATGGCCCATGAACTGAACGGGCTGCCCGACCGGCAGCGCCCGCTGCCGGAGCACCTGCGGGCGCTGGTGGACGCGACCGCGCAGAGCGACCCGGCCCTGCGCGGGGCCGCCCTGCGCGCCGCCCTGCGGAACGTGCTGTCGCCGCATGCGCCGACGAAGGAGCCCGCCCCGGTCGCCGCCCCGGTCGACCCGGCGCCGACGAAGGAGCCCGCCCCGGCGCCGCCCCGGTCGATCCGGCGCCGGGGGAGGAGACCGTCCCGGTCCCCGCCCCGGTCGACCCCGCGCCGAAGACCGAGCCCCCCCCCCAGGAACCGGCCCAGAGCCAGGACAGCGTCCCGGTCCCCGCCGGGACCGCCCCCGAGCAGCAGGCACCGGAGAAGCGCAAGACCCGCTACCAGACCCGCCCCCTGACCACGTCCGGCGGCGCCACGGTCGGCATCGTGGTGCGGGGAGGGCGCTGGCCGGAGACCGAGCCGGTGGCGGCCGAGGACGTACGGGCCGTCTATCACTGGTCCGAGCCCGGGAAGCCGTCCAACGGCGCCCCCGAGCCCGTGCAGCGGCCCGGCGACCAGCCGGGCGAGGACACGCAGGAGAAGAAGGACAAGCACTACAGCCTGACCGAGGTCACCGGGCACGAGCCGTTCCTGGTGCTGATCCCCAACAAGCTGGACGAGCTCGACCCCGAAGCGCTCGCCAAGGGCGTCGCGGCCGACCTGCCGCACGACGTCCTCACCCCCGAGACCCCGCTGGTGCTGGTCGGTCCGGGCGCGCTGGGCACGGAGCTGGACTTCCCGCGGGCGATTGCCAAGGCCACCGGCCGCACGGTGTGGACCAACTCCGTGGGGACGTCGCTGACCGACGGCCTCGTCAAGGTGAAGGCCAAACTGCGGTCCGAACTGAAGGACAGGAAGCACACGAAGGCCGAGCGGGGCTTCTGGATCAAGGAGGTTCCGCCGGACCCGGCCCTGCCGGAGAACGACGAGGACAGCTCCATCCCGACCAAGGGCGTCCGCTCGGAGAACGGCCGCATGGTCGACTCGAACACGCCGGACGTGGTCGACGAGACGGACCTCGACAGCCAGCCCATCCTGTTCCCGCTCGGCCGGCAGTCGGGCGGCCGCTTCTACCGGGACAGCTCCCTCACCCGGAAATGGGAGCCGGTGCGGGACGGGTTCGACCCGACCAGCCCGCACTTCGAGTACCTGCCGTCCGACTACTTCGACCGGAAGGACACCAGGCCCGCCGCCGAGTCGGACAACCCCGACCTGAGCACGATCGGGCTCGTCCCGTGGAACGTCTCGGACCCCCTCTACACGGTCATGACGCACGCCACGCACCTCGCGGCGGCACTGACCACCCTGTCGGAGCAGCCCTCCGGGAAGAAGCAGGTCCACGTCTCCGGTGAGGGGCTCGGCAAGGTCGTCCGCCGGCGGCCCAGCTTCCGGCGCATGCCGCCCGGCACCCAGATCGTGTTGCTCGCCTGCCAGGCGGGCGCCCGCGGTGACAACGGGAAGGTGGTGGCGCAGGAACTCGCCAACGCCACCGGGCGCGTCGTGTGGGCGTCCACGACCACGATCAGCCTGAGCATCGGGCAGGGCGTCGCCCCGCTCGGCATCCTCAGCGACGAACACGGCACGCGCGGACGCTGGGTCAGGTTCGAGCCGGGCACGGAGGACCCGGACACCGAGCAGGGTTCACACCGGCCCGTGGTCGTGGAGAGCTCGGAGAAGTCGGACAAGAAGGGCAAGAGGGGATCCCGGTACGACGGCACGTTCGGCGAGACCGGGCAGGGCGGCGTCCCGGCCGCGGCCCCGCAGGCGCCGGCCACGCGGGAGTGGCCGGTCTCGGGGCAGAGGTCGACGGCCGACGGGTCGCAGTTCGACGTCCTGCGGGTCCCGGGCGACGGCAACTGCCTGTTCACGTCGATCCTGGCCAGCGCGCCCCGGCAGCTGGACTCCTGGGACCACGGGCACCTGGACGTCAGGGGCGCGCGCACGGCCGTCTCGCAGTGGTTCCGGGGGGCGGAGGGCACCACGCAGCGGGAGGACCTCAACTCCCTCGGGATGAGTCCCCTTCGGTTCCTGCTCTCCGATCACGACCTCACTCATCAGCAGTTGGAGGCGATCGCCGGTGCGGAGGGCCTGGGGCTCACCAGGGAGGACGTGCTCGAACAGCTCCTCATGGTGCTGGGTGCGGACGGGCCGCAGCAGGAGCCGGCCTGGGCCCGACTGCTGGAACGGATCCCGGCGCTCCGGGAGCGGGTGTGGGTGCAGCCGGGGGACAACGATCCCCGGCACCTGACGCTGTCCGACCTGACCGATCGGCTGCTCAGCGATTTCGTGGACATGGCGGTACGCAACCGCGTGCTGTGGAGCACCCCGTTCTACGACGAGATCGCGGTGGTAGCCGCCCACGCCTTCGGCATCCAGCTCAGGGTGCACGACCAGAACCCCGTGCCCCGGCTGATGAACGAGGGGTCGGGGCGGATCGTCAACATCCTCCGCTCGAACGAGGAGGACATCCGGGTCACCCACTACAGCGCGATGCGGCCGACGACGACGCCTCGGCCCACCACGCAGCGCCCGGCCGAGGCGCCTGCGGTCACCGAGTCGCAGACCGAGCCGACTCCGCCGCCGCTGAAGGTGCCTGAGCCGACGCCGATGCCGACGCCCGCGCCGAAGCAGGAGGATCTGCCGAGGGAGCCGGAGCAGGAGCAGCCGAAGCAGGAGGATCTGCCGAAGGAGCAGCAGCAGGAGCTGCCCAAGGAGCAAGACCTGCCGAAGGAGCCGGAGCAGGAACAGCCCAAGGAGCAGCAGGAGCTGCCCAAGGAGCAGGAGAAGCCCAAGGCGCCGCCCCTGCCTGCCCCGCCGGGCCGGATGACGCAGCAGGGCCGGATCGGTGCGGGCGACCGGGTGATGAAGGTCGAGGGGGCGGACGACCAGGTCGTGGCGGCCGTGCTCGGGCAGCTGCCCGCAAGTGTCTCGGCGAGCCGGCGGGAGGAGATCCGGCAGCGGCTCGCCGAGCAACTCGACGTCGGGATACTGAAGCCGAACCTGTCGCGGATGACCCGGGGCGACGATCTGCTGGTGCCCCTGGACCTGGGTGGCGGCACCGGGACGCTGCGGATCAGTGCCACGCTGGAGAAGCCCGTCACCAAGGATCAGACGGAGAAGTTCGAGTTCGAGGACGGCGGCGACTCGTCCGCCGGAGCGGGCACCCTGCGCGAGAGCCGGTCCCGGTGGGCCGGGGGTCTGGTGGTGAGCGGCAAGCCGGCGTCGAACACCGGCTTGTCCGGGCCGGTGAGCGGGACGGTCGACCGGAGCAAGGCGGAGACGGTCGCCGCGACCGGCCGGATGACCCACCGGAGGAAGACCGCCGAGCCGGTGCTGTGGGTGGACGGGACGGTCCGGTTGGACCTCGACTTCTCCGGCGTCCCGGGCGTTCGGACGCTCACGCCGCCGTTCTCCCGGACCCCGGTGGTGGACACCGGGCGGACCGGCGCGCAGGAGCGTCCGGAGCCGCTGCGGGTCCCGTTGTCGGTGCGGATCGTCACGCCGGTCTCCGAGGCCGCCCCCGCCGGGTCGTCGCCCGAGCCGACCCGCCACGCCCCGCCGCTCCGTGTGCTGCAGACGGCGGGGCTGGGCGGGATGGACGTGGTCAAGGACGTCGACACGCTGTACGGGCGCGGGGACGCCACCGCCGGTGACACGGCGCTGTTCGGACCGGCGTCGGCGCCCTCCGGGCTGGAGGCCTTCGGGCGGCAGCGGTTCGGCGACGCCTGGAGTTCGGTGCGGCTCGAGATCCTCGCCCAACTGGACCTGCCCAGCCTGCAGACCCAGCTGAGGTCCATGACGGCCGGTGAGCTGCTGGAGATTCCGCTGTCCGGAGGCCGGGGCAGCATCCTGGCGTCGGCGAAGGTGCTGGAGCTGTCGCACCTGCGCAACACCGACAAGGGAGAGTTCAACACCGGCTCCGACGTCACCAGTGCCGTCACCTCGTCCGACGCCAGGACCCGGACGTTGGCGCTGGGGATCTCGGCCAAGCAGTCGGACGGCGGAAAGGACTTCCTCGGTGGCACCGGTACGGGGGGCCTGAACGGACAGCGCGGCAGCGACCGGAACACCATCGGGCAGAGCTCCCAGCGGACCGGAACGGCCCTCAAGGCCAAGGTCGAGGGCACGATCTTCGACGGCACGGCCGAACTCAGCCTGGTGCACCAGGACGCGGAGGGAACCGTCGTCGCGGGCCGGGCGACCACGCGGCTGAGCTTCAAGGTGCTCGTCGAGACCGCGGAATGCCGACCCCCCGGGGCCGAGAACACGTACCGTCCCGACGCCGAACCCGGTCCGCTCCAGGCGCCGGAGCTGAATCCCGGCTCCGCCGCCCGGGAGCCCAAGCCCGAGCTGTGGGGGTCCGACCCGGCGAAGGGCAAGAACGGGCTGCCGCTGGGCACCGTCGTGCTCGACGTCGTCCCGTCCGCTCCGGGGCACGGCACCACCGAGTCCGTCCGGCCGCTCAGGGAGGTTCTGGAGGCGCTCGGGCGCCGGACCTTCGGCGCCCAGGACTGGAGCGAGCTCGGCCCGCTGGTGCGCGGGGCCTTCCGCCACGAGCGGCTCGGGGCCCTGCTGACCGGGATGAGCCACGGCATCGACCTCCGCTCGCCACTGCTGGTCAGGACCGGTGAGCGGGACGCCCTGGTGCTGGCCGGGGCGAAGGTCCAGAAGCTGGAGTACGTCCGGGAGTTCGAGAAGGACGCCGAGCTGAACTTCGTGAACGAGTGGGCGGCGGGCGGCGGCGTCCGGGAGAACTCGTTCCACGCGGCGGGCGGCCAGTTCCAGGGCGGGCCCGAGTTCAAGGCCCCCGGCACCGTCATGGCGGCCACCGGCGGAGCCGGCCGCACCACCCGGTGGCGCACCGGCGACCGGGCGGCCGACTCCGTCAGCGGCACCGCCAACGCGAAGTTCGCCGAGAAGATGGTCGTCTACCTGGCCACCGTCGAACTGGACGTCAAGGTCGCCGAGAACGGCGGGGACGGTGCGACCGCGCCCGAACGGGCCCTGGTCCGAGCGCTGTTGGCCGTTCCGCAGTCCCTGACGGCACCGCACCGGACCCCGGAGGGCGAGGGCCTCGCCCCGGCCCGCCTGGCGTTCGACCGCCCGAAGGTCCAGCACGTCGACGAGACCCCGCACGCTGAGGAGGCCCCGTTCGTCGAGGGAGGCGAGGGAGCGGCGGGAGTCGAGAACATCCCGCTCGTCCCGAAGATCCCCAAGCCGATCCTCGCGCCGGACCGGACGCCGAGCGTGCAGCCGCCGTCCCGGGTGTCCCGGACCGGCGAACTCGGACCGTCCGACCCCGTGCTCGGACTGCACGACGCG
This sequence comes from Kitasatospora sp. NPDC058478, assembly GCF_042720345.1. Lineage (NCBI taxonomy): Bacteria > Bacillati > Actinomycetota > Actinomycetes > Kitasatosporales > Streptomycetaceae > Kitasatospora > Kitasatospora sp. NPDC058478. The sequence continues at coordinate 82,680 of NZ_JBHXML010000020.1, forward strand.
CGGGCCGTCCTCGACGCCGTGGGCGCCAAGCTGAAGCCGCTGTTCGGCCGTCACTGGGCCTGGGTCGAGGCCGCCCTCGCCCCCCGCCTCGACGAGACGGCGCTGCGCCCCCGGCTGTCGGCCCTCACCACCGGAGGCGGCCTGAGCGTCTCGGTGTCGCATCAAGGGTTCACCGTCGAGGTCCGGGTCGTCCGGGCCAAGGTGATCATGCGGGATTACCAGGACCTGATCGAGAAGTGCGAGTTCGAGCGCGGCGGTGAGACGGTGTCGTCCACCGGGACGCTCCGCGACGTGCGCAGCGGAACCAGTGTGGCGGCATCGCTCGACGCGAAGCTCCCGTACGTCGCGGTGACGCTCGGTCAGTCGTCCGCCGTGCAGGAGACGGTGGGCTCGACGCGGGACGTCGTGACCGGCCGGTCCGAGAAGGAGAAGACCGTCGAGCGGGCGGCCCGGTTCACCGGTGACGTGGGCTTCGACGTCGAGATCGTGGCGAAGCCGACGCGATCGACGGTGCTGCTCGGCCGGTCCGAGCGGCAGAAGCTCGACCAGGCCTCGGGCCGGACGACCGCCGTCACGGCGGCCGACTTCGTGTTCCCCGTCCGCGAACTGCCCATCGACCCGAAGACCGGTGTCGCCCCGGCCCCCGGCACCTTCCGTTCGGTGCCGGAGCGGATCGTCTCCTCCGGCGTGCTGAGCGGCTCCGACGTGGTGCTGCGGGTCTGGGCACCGGAACCCGAGGGCGGCGACGCGTCCGGCCAGGAGGACGGGACGCCGAAGCCCCCCGTCGGCGCCCAGCCGGCGGGCGGTGGCCAGGTCGTCCGCACCTCGTTGCTGGACCAGCTCGACGGCCGTGGACGGGAGGTGTACGGCGCGAGCTGGGGGCGGGTCCGGCGGAGGCTGGAGCCTGCCCTGCTGCCGGGAGCGCTGCAGTCCAGGCTGCGGGCGCTGATGGCCGGTCAGGAGCTCTTCGTGAAGGTGCCCGGTGGCACCGTCGTGCTCCGCTGGGCCGGGGTACAGGAGATGCGGCACACCGCCGACACGGCCGAGACCGAGTTCGCGACCGGCGGCAGCAGCGGCGTCGCCCACGGCGGCCCCGACGGGACGGCCGGCCAGAACCGCGGCACCGACGACACCTTCACCGGGCGGGTGGTGGGCACCACCGACCCGCTCGGGGCGGTGCCCGCCGCCATCGTGGCCGGCGGCACCCTGAGCCACGTCCGGGGCCAGGAGCGGACCGCGGAGCACGACGGCGTCGGCCGGACCGGCGTGGCGACCAAGACCAAGGTCGCCGGCAGCGTGTTCGAGGGCACCGCGATGATCCAGGTCGAGATGCGCCGCAAGGGGTCGGCGCGGCCCGTCCACGGCGTGGCCCCGCAGGAGGCGCGGGGCGAACGGCTGCGCCAGGAGGAGCTCCGGCGGCAGAGCGAGAAGCTGCCTGAGGGCGCCCCGCTGCCCAAGCCGTTCGAAGACGAACTCATTCGGCAGGGTCAGCGGATCCAGGACGCGGCCCGCGCCTGGCGGGAGAAGGAGAGCGCGAAGGGGACCTCGAAGGAGGAGGCTCCGAAGGACGGCAACGCGGAGAACACCGGTCCGAGCGCGCCCGTCGCGCCGCCGACGCCCGGGCGGGGCCGCCGTCAGGCCACCGTCCCCGTCGAGCTGGGCTTCGAGGTGCTGCTGGAGACCTCCGACACGCAGCCGGTCCCCACCCGGGAGCAGGCCTCCTACCGGGCCCCGCGCCCCGGCCAGGAGACGACCAAGCCGAAGCGCGAAACCGCCGAGACCACCCACCCGGTGCCGCCCAAGGAGGTCTGGCAGGGCCTGCGCGCCGAGGACATGGTCGTCGACCTGCCCGACGTCGGATCGCTGCGTAACCTGCTCACCACCCTGGGCCGGCGCGAATTCCGGCTGGACGAGAACTCCGCCGCCATGCGCAAGCTCAAGCGGATGTTCGACCGGGGCACCCTGATCGACGCCCTTCCGGACCTGACGGCGGGAGGGGAGTTGGCCAAGACCCTTCGACTGGGCTTCCTCGACACGGTCAGCGTCACGGTCAAGGCCGAACTGGTCGGCCTCGGCCAGGGGCGTGAGGAGAAGAAGTCGGAGATCTCCCAGTCCGCCGAACTGGCGACCCGCTTCACCGAGCGGGCGCTGTCCTCCCGGATGACCCAGCTGATGGGCCAGCTCGGCGTCGAGTTCTCCAAGGTCAAGGGCAAGATCATGGCCGGGATCACCTTCGGCGGCGGCGCGGGCCGCCGCACCGGCGGTGAACGCACCCTCGCCGAACGGGCCGTGGCCAACTCCAAGTTCCCCGAGCCGCTGGTGAGCTTCCAGGGACGCGTGAAGTTCACCTTCTCGTTCCAGCACCGTTCCGGCCCATGGTCGTGGCGGCCGGAGGTAGTGGCCGGCAACGTCCCGGTCGTGGTGGGCATTCCGAAGCGATCGGTCACGCAGGAGCACACCGGGCCGAGCGACGTCTACTTCACCAGGGAGAACTGGCGCACGGGCCGTCGGCCGTCCGACCGGTACGACCTTCCGCCGGACACGGAGGACGTACCGAAGTCCGAGGAGCTGAAGCCTGCGGAGCCCAAGCCTGCGGAGCCCAAGCCCAAGCCCGAGGAGCTGAAGCCTGCGGAGCCCAAGCCCGCCGCCCCGGCGTCGAACGACATCGCGGGGCAGGCCGCCGAACTGCTCGGTGGCGCCGCCGGACCGCTGAAGCCGTCTGCCCCGAAGCCCAACGAACAGCCCAAGCGGCCTGAGCCGGAGCGTCAGGCCGAGGAGCTGTCCAAGCAGCCCGAGCCGGAGAACCAGGAGCTGTCCAAGCAGCCCGAGCCGGAGAACCAGCAGAAGAACCAGGCCGAGGAGCTGCCCGAGCTGCCCAAGGTGCCTGAGGCGCCCGAGGTGCCTGGGGCAACCGTTCCGCAGACCACCGCCCCGGTGGTGCACCGGCCGGGCGAGGGTGCCGTCCTGAGCCGGTCGCTCAGCGAGTTGGCTCCGGGTCTGCGGGGCCACTGGATCGTCGATCCGGCGATGCCGGAGGCCCGCCGGGTGGAGATGGAGCGCGCGCTGGCCCGGTTCCCCCAGGACCCCGGGCGGTTCCTGCTGGTCGTCGACACGGGAGCGGACGGACTGCCGCAGTACAACGGGAAGCCCGTCACGCCGGCAGCGATGGTGGACCTGCTGGCCGGGCTGCGTCGGAACGACTCCTGGAACGGGACGGACGAGCTGGTCTTCGTGGCCTGCGGCCTCGTCCGCGGCCTGAACTCGACGTACATGCTGGAGCTCATGCAGCTGCTCGTGAAGGAGAGGCTCGGCACCAGCGTGGTGGCTCCCGACCGGCCGGTGTGGTTCGGTCCGGCGTTCGGCCCCGACGGCACCACGCCGGTTCCGGGCTCCGGTCACCTCATGGTGTCGGCCAAGGTCGGCATCGACGGCAACGGCCGACCGGTGATCGAGACCGGCGGTGACTGGATCCGGTACCTCCGGACCGAGGACGGCGCACTGGATCCGCTCCACCCCGTGCTCGGCCCCTACCTCCCGCCGACGGGCCGCGAGCACGCGTCCCTCCCGGAGCACTACCAGGAGGTCACGGAGGCCACCGGCCTGGATCCGCTCCCGGACGCGATCCGCTTCGGCACCGACGACGAGGAGCCCGCGGGCGGCGCGGCAACCCCGCGCCCGCGGAACCTGTGGACCGGTACCAGGCTGTACCGAATCCTCGAAGTGGCGGGCGACGGCGACTGCCTGCTGAACGCAGTCCTCGACAGCGCGCGGACGCTGGACGGGTGGCAGCACGGTGCGCTCGATGCCGACGGGCTGAGGGCGCTGGCGTCGGAGTGGTTCCAGGGGGAGGGCGGCGCGGACCTTCGCCGGGCCGTCAACAGCCGGAGCGAGCACCCCGAGGTGGCGGCCACGGACTCCTGGCAGGTGTACCGGGCGGCGGGGGACCGGGAGTTGTCGACGATTCGCGGGGACGAGATCGCGTCGATGCCGATGAGCGACGTGTACGACCTGGCGCTCCGGAACCGGTCCCTGTGGAACACCCCGTTCTACGACGAGGCGGCGATCATCATCGCCCGTGCCCTCGGCATCTCCCTGACCGTCGTCGAGGGGGAGGGCCACACCGTCGTCGGCGGCGAGGGCTCCCCCGTGGTGTACCTCTACCGGGTGCCCGGACCGGGGGGGCTCACCCCGCACTTCTCAGGGCTGCTGCCGGACGAGCGGAGGGCGGTGGCGGCGACCGTCGCGGAGTCCGTTCTTACCGGTGTGCGGAAGGAGTTGAACTCGCGGATCAAGTCCGGGGAAGGTGAGAAGGGCATCGTCGTCGTCACCCTGCCGGCCGACACGACGGTCTTTCGGGTGACCGACGCGATGTCGGTGCGCGGATACCTGCTGGAGGGCGAGTTCGGCAAGGTCAACAACAAGAAGGGCTGGGCCCAACTGGGGCCGGGTCTCTACACGGGCGACGACTTCAGTCACGCGGCCAACTACAGCGACGGGCTCAAGGGTCTGCCGGTGGTCATGGAGTTCCAACTCACCCGCCCGGCCAAGGGCGTGGACGTGGACACGAAGTCGAACAAGGACTGGACGGCCGGCGACATACCGAAGACGCTGGCCGAGTACGACTTCGTCACCGACGGGTCGCAGTTCAAGTTCCACCCGCGATTCTTCGACGGGCTCATCCGCGTTCCCGAGGCAGGCCTGGCACCCGGGGAGGAGGAGAGCGGCCTCAGGGTCACCGGTCTGAAGGTGAAGGAAGGAGCGAGGATCTGGAACCACTACGAGACCGAGGACTTCGTGCCCGAGTTCGAGGGGTACCTGATCTCCTCGCACCAGCAGAAGGCGGGGGAGCGCCTGGACGCCGAGGCGCTGTCTGCAGCCGACCCGACGGCGACCCCGACCCCGACGCCGGAGTCCGACGCCCTGCGAGACGCTCCGCCCGCCTGGCCCGACGACCTCCAACGCATGCGCTACCTCGACCACGCCGAGGCCTTCGAGCGGCGGCTCGCCACCTACCTGCTCGGGCGCGAGGACGTTCAGCGCGAGGTCGCGAAGCTCGTGCGGACGGCGTGGGACCTCACCGCCAAGAAGGACAAGAGCAGTCTCGGGACCAGGTTCACCACCGTGACCGGCATGGTGGGCACCGACCGGCACATGCTGGAACGGGTCGTCGAGCAGGGCAACATCCGGGAACGGATGGCCCTCCTCTACAACGGCTACACCTCCCACCACTTCGCCAGGCTCATCGGTGAGAAGGAGCTTGCGCGGCCGAAGGAGCTGGACGCGGAACGGAAGGACCGCAATCGCGTCGAGCCGACGGTCGTCACGCCGCTGATCGCGGAGATCAAGGAGCGCTACAAGAACCTGCTCAAGCCGCCGGCCGAGGGTGCCGGTGAACCGCTGGAGCCCTTCAACCTGTGGTCAGGGCCGGTCGTCGACAAGATCAGGAGCGACTACGCGGAACTCCGGGCCCAGGCGCTTCCGAAGTGGCAGCTGGAGCAGGAGGCCCCGATCAAGCAGAAGGCCGCGGAGCGGGCGGCCCGAGGCCTGCTCGAAACGGACCTCAACCCCCGCGACGTGCGACCGTCACTCAGCCGGGACGAGTGGTACAGCGCCGTGGACAAGGACGGGCGGCTGGGTTGGCAGCCGGGCGCCAAGTCGGCCTACTACAAGCTGAAGTCCGAGCTCCACGAGGGCGCCCACCTGAGCGGAGGTCTGGCCAGCACCGGTACGTCCGGCACGGCCTACGGGCTGCTCCAGGCCGCCGAGGCGATCCGCAAGGCGGCGGAGAAGCAGGGGATCAAGGACTTCGCGGTCGACAACCAGCTCCTGAGGCTGGCCCTGCTCGGCTGGATGCTGGAGTCGGACGACCACACCTTCCACGAGATCATGGCCGGATGCCGGCTGTACGACGAGGGTCTCGCCTATGACGAGTCGTACTTCCGCTACCGGTCCCTCGCGCCGCTGACGGAGGACGAGCTCCGCAACGAGGTGGCGCCGGACCGGCGCTTCCCGGACGAGCACCTGGGGGACTGGGCCCCCGCATCGGCAGTCCATGAGCAACCCCCCGTGACGGCAAGCTCGTTGAGCGGGATCGGTTCGCGGGCACGCGGGCTGTGGATCGACGATCCGGCCGCCTCGCAGGAGGCCAGGGACCAGCAGCGGGAGGCGCTCAGGAGCTTCCCGGCGCATCCGGGGCGCCACCTGGTGGCGGCGCACACGGGGGCGGACGGTCAGCCGTCCTGGATGGGTCGGCCGGTCAGCCCGGAGGAGATGGCCGAGCTGCTCGCGCAGGACACGGACTGGAACGGGACGGACGAGTTGATGTTCGTCTCGTGCAACCTGGCGTCGGCACTGAAGGCGGGGTACGTGCCGGAGGTGTTGAGGCTGCTGAAGGAGAAGGCGAAGGGGACGTCGGCACTGGTACCCAACCGGGTCGCGTGGTTCATTCCGGGCCAGGACGGTGCCGGGAATCTGGTCGTCACGAGCGGGATCGGCGTGAACGAGCAGGGGCAGACGGTGGTCCTGATGGACGGTGGATGGGCCAGGCACCTCAGCCCCGCAGAGGGTGCGGAAGGTCCGCCCCCCGTGCAGAACCACGGGCCGTACCTGTCGCCGACGCAACCGGATCCGCAGGAGCAGCTGCCGGCCGGTCTCCACGCGGCCGGGGAGAACGGCGTTGACGGCATGCGGCTGCCGCCCAATGCGGTGTCCTTCGGGCGGGTGATCGACAACGGCCCGGCCGTCACCGACTCGCACCTCGCCGACTCGGGCCGCTCCGGGGGCCCTTCGTCCCGGAACGCGGACGTGGGTGACCAGCAGCCGGGCGGGCCGGTCGCGACCCCGGCCGGCGGCCCCGTGGTCAGGCGCCAGGCCCCGGCCCGTCGCGTCCCGGCGTTCTCCGCCGGGGCGGGACCGGAAGGACGGGACCTGCACAAGGTGCTGGGCTCGGACCTGCGGGTGCAGAGCCGCCCGCTCGGTGACGGCGGGCGCGTGCTGGGACGTGCCTTCCTGGAGCCCGAGGACTTCCTGGACCTGGATGCCGGGCACGCCGAGGGGGAGTCGGAACTGACCGCCTTCCACGGCGGACTGCCCGACTTCCGGCACGCCCTGGTGGACGCGGACCGGGAGCCGGACGAGCCCGGCTACGTCCAGGAGGACCTGGGGCGGTCAGCCGTCCCCTGGGCGGCCGGTCCCGACCCGTACTTCGTGCTGTCGGCCTCGGCCGACGGCACGCTCCGGCTGACCGACGAGCACGGCAAGGTGATCCTCGTCGAGCGCGACCGGTTCGCGGCCATGGTGGCGGACGACCCGGTGCTGGCCGACCTGCCCGAGGACGTCCCGGTGGTGCTGCTGATGCCGCGCGCCGGAGCGGGCGGGCTGGAGATGCCCCGGCAGATCGCGACCTGGACGGACCGCACGGTGTACGCGATCACCGGGGACATGGACATGGTTCCGCATCCCGGCGGCGGTTGGGAGTTCGGCCTCAAGGCCGCAGCCGTCGGCGCGGACGGCCACAGCGAGCCGCGCGGAACGATCATCCGGGTGGAGCCCCCGTCCAGGGGCGGAGCCGACCCGGAACTGGGCGCCGCCGGCGGGAGCGTGCGCACGGTCGACGGCCAGGTCATCCCCGACGAGCGGATCCGGACCCGGACGATCCCCTCGGCCGCCCGCCCGCAGACCATCGGGCGGGCCTCCTTCACCGACCGGGACTGGGTGTTGCGCGAGGGGGTCTACCCGGAGCTGGACCGGATGGACACGTTCGAACCGACCGGATCGGGACTGCACCGTCCCAACCCCTACGACCCGGCCCACGCCTACTTCTTCGCGGGGCACGCGAGCGACCGCGGCTTCGCGCTGGAGGTGGCGCCCGACCCGGGAACCGCCAACCCCGACCCGGCGCACGTGGTGGTCAGCGGCGCGGAGATGGGTGCCTTCCTCAGGCGCAGGCCCAGTGTCCAGGCGCTGAAGCAGGCGGCCGACGAGGGCCGGCCGGCCTCGGTCGTCCTGCTCGGCTGCCACTCGGCCGGCCTCGCCCAGGACGTGGCGGAGGAGGTCGGCCTCAGGGTGCACGCGCCGACCGAGTCGGTCGGCGTCGAACAGGCCGACCCGTCCAGGCCGTACGACCGGCCGCAGGACGCCTGGCTCTTCATCGACCGTTCCGCCGGGAACGGGGAGGGGGAGTGGCGCACCTTCGAGCCCGGAGGCGATCCGGCCCGGCCCGCCGTGACCCCGGTCGCGCCGACCGGTACCGAAGGGCGCCCGGACACCCCGACGGGCGATGGCGCCGCAGCGGTGATCCGGCCGAGCGGGGCGAGCAACACCCTGCCCACGCCGCCGTCCGGCCCCCACGAGGGCGACGACGGCCAGCAGGCCGTGCCGGCGGACGCACCGGCAGACGCACCGGCACCCGAGGCTGCGCCCGCCAACGGGGGGAACGGCCCGTACACCGACGCGGGGGAACTCGTCCGCGACCTGACCACGCGCACGCGGCCGGATCTCGCCACCAGGGAGGGGGCCCGGGGCCCGCTCGGCCCCGACCTCTTCGGCCTCCGAGCCCCCGCCGACACCCCGCCCTTCCTGGTCGGGATCGACCACTCGGCCCTGACCGAGGACCGACAGCTCGACTACTTCGCCTTGCTGGACCTGCGATTCGAGGCTCCGCTCCTGGAGTACATGCAGGAGCTGAACCAGGCAGAGGACTCGACCTGGTCCCGCCCGGTGCCCCTGGAGGCCCGGACCGCGTGGGCACCGGCCGACGTCCCGCCCCTGCCCGAGCAGCTGGTGCTGCCGGGGATCCGCCACTCCATCTGGCTCGGCGGACCGCTGGGCAACGAGGGCTCGATGGGGAGCTTCCGGGAGGTGCTCGCCGCCCAGGCCCAGGAGATCCCCATGGTGACGCTGTGGACGGACGTGCCGCGCAGCGCCTTCGACCTGGTGCGGGGCGGCGAGGTGCCCGAGGGCCGTGCGGACCTCGCCCGGGTCCTCGACATGCACACCTGGGCCGAGGCGAACAACGTGTTGCTCATCAGCGTCGACGAGGTGTTCCACGCGGGGGCCCCGATGTCCCTGCACGAGCAGTTCAGGACCGAGCACGCCAAGCAGATCGGGCCCGGCTACGCGGCGGCGAGCGACATCCTCCGTCTGGAGATCCTGCGCCGCTTCGGCGGTGTCTACTGCGACGGGGACAACCGGATCACGGCCTTCGCGAGGATGGAACAGGTCCTCCACACCCCGTCCGGCTACGCCCTGCACTCCATGGGGCGTCCGGGGGAGGTCGGCAACGACCTCATGGTGATCCCCAGGCGGCACCCGATCGCCGACGTCTTCCTGGACGTGATCAGGGACAACTACACCAAGACCCAACGTGAGCTCTACGGACCCGCAGCGGAGCAGACCCAGCCGGGGGGCTACCGGAGGGAGGGCGAGCTCGCCAACCGCAGGTACTCGACCATGCTGCGCACCGGGCCCGACGTCCTGGCCTCGTTGGCGGACAGACTGGGGCTGCCCAGCTACGCCCAGCTCCCGGTGATCGGGCACAGCCAGACGAACAGCGCGGGGAGCTGGCTGCGGCCGGCTCCCGGCGCGGCGACCGCCGAGGTGGCGCCCCCTCCGGAGACGACACTGGCACTGACCCAGCGGGTGGTGCAGACACTGGTGCGCGAACTGCACAACCGCGAGGGCGACCTGCACCTGAGCCTGGTGGCCCCGGTGGTCGACCGGCATCCGCAGCGGGAACTCGTGTGGACGGCGGCACTTCGGTACCTCGCGTCCCAGCCCGACCTCGCCCGGCTCGTCCGTACGGTCACCGAGCGGACCTTCTCACCGGCGGGAGAGACCCGTGTCCGCCTGCCGGGAGAAGCCAACGCGGTGATCGCCCGCACCGGCAAGCCGGCCGAGGGCACCTGGTGGCTCAACGGCTACGCCAGGTCGGCCACGCTGCGCCTCCCCGCCGACGGCGGCGGGCACCCGGAGAACCCCACCGGCACCCGCGTCGACGAGCTGTGGGCCGAGTTGAGGCACAACAAGGAGTCGGACGTGCACTGGCTCGTGGACCCGGCCACCGGGAGCGGGGGAGTGCCGATCGCCGACACGCTGTCCCGCTTCCCCCGGGACGACCGGTTCCGCACCGTCGCGCTCCACAGTGGTCCGGCCGGTCGCCCGCAGTGGCGGGGCGAGCCCGTCACCGCCCCCGACCTGGTGCACACGCTGGTCGACAGGGCCGGGAACGGCCCCTGGGACGGCGGAAAGCCACTGCTGCTGGCCTCCTGCTTCACCGGCCGGGGCGGTGCCCGTTCCTACGCGGCCGACCTGCTGCGCGAGGGGGGAAAGCTGATGCCCGACCGTGTCCTGGAGATGTACGCCCCGGAAGGCCAGGTGATGTTCTCACCGAAGCCGGACGGGCCGCACCGCGTCGAGAGCACCGGTCCCGGACACCTCGTGGTGACGGGCGGTCTCGTCTTCGACAAGGACGGCAGCCTCCGGATCGAGCAGGGCGGCCGCTGGGTGTACCTGCGTCTGGAGCCGGGCGAGACCGAACCGACGGTCAGTTACCTCGCCGCCCACCTGCCGGTGGACGGCAGCCTTCCGCCGAGTTCTGTCGCCGCACCGGACGACTTCACCACCGGCGCCCCGGCGGAGGACGGTGCGTCCCCGGACGGGCCGCAGCCGGAGCGGAGCCCGGTTCCCGGCGCCGTCGCGTTCGTCGAAGGGACATCCAGGTCTCAGGACCCCGCCGCGAGGCGCGCGATCGATCTCTTCGCCCCGCCCGGCGGGGCCGACCTCAGCGCGGTGCTCGCCTCCCGGCCGGTCGTCGAGGGCCGCCCGATGCGGACGATCACCGACTACCAGCTGGTCTCCCCGCACCTGAACAGCCTCCAGGACGCTTCGCCGGCCGAACTCCTGGCCAAGGCGCCCTTCTCCGCGCGGGACGACGCCGAGATCAAGGTGGTCTACGGGCCGGACGCCTCGGAGGCCTTCGGGAGCGGCCCGGGTGACCTCACCTCGTTCCCGCTCCACCAGCCGGTACGGCAGCCCCAGGACCTCGGCAAGCCCGAGCTGCGGGTGTCCGGTGACGGCACGCTCGCGGCGGTGGACGAGACCGTCTTCCGGGAGTTCTACGCCGTCCAGGACGCGGTGGAGTACGCCAACCGGATGCTGGAACTGGCCGACAGCAATGTCACCCTGAAGCTGCACACGGACACCTACATCGAGTTCGAGCACGAGGGCGCCCTGGTCCGTCTGTACAAGGTCGGCCCCTCGTTCAGCAGCGAGCCGAAGGACGTCTGCCGGGACTTCTCGGCGGACGTGCTGGGTGGTGACCACTCGCACCTGGTGCTCCACGACGAGCGTCCGCCGGAGTCGGGCGGACGCGGCGGTACGGTCGCGGCACCGATCAACACCTCGAACAACGTGGAGGTTTCGGGGCTCGCCCGGCTGGCCGAGGGCATCGCGAGCGTGGTGAACGGGGCGACCGGGAACGAGGGAGCCCGGCTCGACTGGGCGCGGTCCCTGGTCGCCGGCGAGCTGAAGACCGAGGCCAACAGCTGGCCCGTACCCGGTGAGGCGTACGGCGGGATCCAGTTCAAGGCGCTGCGCGGAGACGGCGCGGAGCGCCTGGCGGACCTCACCCGACGGCTGGGCATCAACGAGGACGCCTACGCCCGGCCCGGCGAGGGCTATGTCGTCCAGTCACTGCCGGCCGACCGGGTGGACGGCATCCGCTCGTACGAACGGGATGTCGCCCATGACACCCAGCACGGCGGATACGGGTACCACTTCGCACCGGTGGTGGTCGCGAGCCGCGACGGAAGTGCCCAGATCGCACTTCAGAATGCCAACGTGCGGAGCAAGACCAGCGCCCTCATGCGGGAGGCCGTCGAGCGGAGCCTGTCGTACCACGGCAGCCACCTGGAGGGGCTGATCGCCGAGCTGAAGCGCACCGCGAGTTCGGCCGGGGACGGGCCCGACGACCGCCGCCTCCGGCTGGCCGAGGCCATGCGACAGATCAGGGACGCCCGCAAGGATCTCGAACTGCTGGAAGCGGCCCAGCTGAACAACAGGTCCACGGACCCCATGATCGGAAAGGCCGTCGCGGACCGGAAGGTCGTGGAGAGCGCGGGTGTGACCGCTGCGGCCCGCGCGATGGTCGGCATCACCGGAGCCGCCTACGGCAAGTCGGGGGACGCCTGGTTCCTCACCATGCACGGCCGGCTCCCGGAGGACAGCTTCTTCGAGGCACGGGGTCACTCGGGGGGCTTCAGCAACCCGATGGCCGTGGTGGTCAAGGGTGGTCACTTCGACGAGTCGCGGGACTTCCCGGTGCGCGCGGGTACCGACGCGCTGGACGCCGTCACCAGCCGCTGGGTGCGCGACATCGCCGACCACGTCGCGAAGATCGCCCTGTGGCAGGCCGAACAGGGCATGGCGATGCCCGGTGTCACCGTCGTCAGCAAGGTGCATCCCGAGCAGGCCCTGCACGACCTCGACGCCCGGGCGGACGCGCTGATGACGGTCTTCCACCGGGAGTTGAAGGAGAGTCTGGACCGGAGGCAGGACGTTCCGGTCGGGCAGGTGAGGCTCGGCCCGGAGCACATCCGAGTGGTACGGGACGTCGTCCTGCGATCCGCCGACTACCGTTCGGCCGGCGCCGGGGCGTCCGACGGCATCGATTCGGTGGTGACCCTGCGGACTTCGGCGGACGACAGCCTCGCCGGGAGGCTCGGCCTGGAGGTCGGGCAACTGGTCGGACTCGCGCGGGAGACCGGGATGGTCGAGGGCGTGACGGCGACCGTGACTGCGGAGGACGCGGCGCGGATGAGGAACGTGGTCCATCTCGTCCGTGACGTGACGGGTGCGCCGGGGATGCCCCCGGTCGAGGCCCTGACGGCCGGCCGTCGGCTCGTCGACGTCCTGCGACGGGAGTTCGACGGCTCGGTGGGGGCCGGCGTCACGGAGCTGGACCCCTTGGTCCGCAGTGTCCTCGGTCTGGCCGGGGACCATCCGGTCGGGGCCAGGGAGCGGCGTCAACTGCTGGCGCTCGCCCGTGAAGAGGGAGGACGGGGTCAGCTCCTCAGTTCGCAGCTACTGCGCACCGCCCACCAGCGCCGGGTCCGTGCGACCGGTGAGGGGCCGTCCGGCTCGCGCTTCGCGCTGCCGCCGCGTTCGGATTCGTTGCCTCGCAACGCTGTGCCGCCGCGTTCGGATTCGATGCCTCGCAACGCCGCGCCGCCGCGCTCGGATTCGATGCCTCGCAACGCTGTGCCGCCGCGTTCGGATTCGTTGCCTCGCAACGCCGCGCCGCCGCGCTCGGACTCCCTGCCGGACTTCGAACCGTCCCCGCAGTACGGGGGGCGGACGCCCCGGCGTACCGATACGGCGAACCGGAACGCGGCTGGACAGGGATCCCAGGCCAACCTCTCGGACACCGTCTTCGCCGCCCTGGGGTCCGCCGGGCCCCCGCCGGGGGGCGAGCAGGAACCGGAGTGACGGCTGATACCGGAGTCCGCCGTGGCACCGGGAGGGCCGCTCCTGCCCGGGGCGGCAGCGGCAGGTGAACGGCGCTGGTGATCCGCGCCGTTCACCCGGTGAGGGCTCCCGGTGGGCGGGGCCGGTACCGATGGGGAGTGGCACATGGAGCGGCAGGAGCGGCGGGCGACGGAGGAGTTCCGGCTGGCGGCGGTGTTCGACGTGGTCGACCCGGTGACCGGCCCGGGGTTCGCGCCGGACCGGCCGGTGGTGGAGGACGAGGAGGAACGGGCCGCGCTGGTCGCGTACCTGCGGGCCGGGGCGGCCGTGCTGATGACGCCGATGCTCATGGACGACGTCTTCGACGCGTACCGCCGGGGTGTCGTCCCGCTGAACTACCGCACCGACGGCGAGTGGATCTGGACCGACACCGTCACGTACTACCTGGAGGAGTACACCGTCGCGCCGGAGCCAGGGCTCCTGGCGTACCTGCGCGAGCGGGGCGCGGACCGCCCGGAACCGGACGCGGCGACGCTGGAGCGGGCGGTCGCCTTCATCCTCGACCCCCCGGAGCCGGCCGAGCCGGTGTGGCGTGTCGACGGCAGCTGAACCCGCGGGGCCCCGCCGTCCGTGAGTACGGAAGGGACGTGTCCGTCGTACGGCCGGTGAGGGTCGCGGCGGGGCCGTCCCTGCCGAGCATCGTCATCGAGGGCCAGGGGGCCAGGGTGGGCAAGGACCGGAGCGGCCGGGGGAGTCGGACGGAAGGGGCGGAGGGCGGAGGGATCCAACTGCCCGCCGTGGCATGGGTCGTGCCCGAGGAGTTGGAGGCCCGCCCGGCGTCGTCCGCGAGCGTTGCGTCCGCGAGCGCTGCGTCCGCGAAGGCGGAGCCTGCCAAGGCCGAGCCCGCGGCGGTGCCCGCCGCCGGCGCCGTGCCCGCCGTCGAGGCCGCGAAGCCTGCCACGGTCGCTGCTGCCGCGGCCGCCGAGGCGCCCGCCGGTGTGACCGCCGTCCCCGGCCCGTCCCCGGCCGAGGAGGAGGGCGTCGGGCCGCGCCGGATCTCGCGGCCGATGGTGGCCGCGGCCGTGATCGCGGGCCTGGTACTGGTCGGGGTGCCGCTGGGCATCGCGAAGTTCGGCGGGGACGACCCCGGTCCGTCCGGTGCGGACGGTCCGCCGCCGGCCGGGTACACGCAGCAGGACGGCGGTAACGGGTTCGTCCCGGGTGCCGACGCTCCGGGGAACCCGGTGGGCGAGCAGCCCGTGCAGGTCGCTCAGCCGGTCGAGGGCCCGCCGCCCGGTGACGCCGGCGCGGCGGCGGCCGGTGGGGCGGCCGCCGCGGCCGGCGGTGCCGTGCCGGACCAGGGCGGCGGCCAGGCCGTACCGTTCGCGGGTCGGGTCCCGGCGGGCGGCGGTGCGCCGTCGACCAGCGGGAAGCCGGACGCGGGCAAGAACGCGGGCGGCGGTGCACCGGCCAACCAGGGCGGTGGCGGCGGTGGCGGCGGTGGCGGTGGTGGCGGTGGCACCGCGGCGGGAGGCGGAGGCGGAGCCCCGCAGACCCAGCCCCAGACGCAGAACCAGCCCCAGCCGCCGCCCGCCGCCGCCCAGCAGCCGGCGCCGTCCGCGCCCGCCCAGCCCCCGGCCAAGCCCGCGCAGCCGGCCCCGCCGCCGGCGCCGAGCTTCGCCGCGGTGGCGGGCCCGGGGTGCAGCGGCGGGGGCGCGCAGGCGCGCGGCTGGTACGACAAGGGCCAGGAGGGCTGGCGGAACAACTCCGGCGGCTACTCGGGGGACGGCTGCAACGGCGGCTACTACTCGATGCCGATGTCGGGTGACGCCAACAAGGACCACGACAACTCGGTGGTCTGGACGTTCTCCACGGGGTCGGTCACCACCGGCACCTGCAAGCTGGCGGTGTACGTGCCGAACAGCGGGGACGTCAAGGCGGTCGGCGGAACGTCGTCCCTCTACACGGTGCAGAGCGGTTCGGGGTCGGGCTCCTTCAACGTCAACCAGGTCGGCAACCGGGGCCAGTGGGTCACGGTCGGCCCCTTCCAGCTCAACGGCGGCAAGCTCGCCGTGACGCTGCACGACCGCGGCCAGGACTGGCAGGGCAGCGACAAGCAGACCTTCGCCCACCACGCCGCGTCCGCGATCCGGGCCAACTGCACCGGGTGACCCCGCTGCACCGACGTACGGCAGCACCGGCACGACAGCCAAGAACGACGGAGGAGAACGCACCATGACCCGCCATGTGCTGACGGTCAGTGCGGAGCAGCGCGACGGCGGTGGCTACCGCACGATCGGCGCCGCGCTGGAGGCGGCCCGCAGCGGCACGGTGATCAGCGTCCGCCCGGGCCGCTACGAGGAGAACCTGGTGATCACCAAGATGGTGACCATCACCGCCGAGGAGGCCCGGGGCAGCGTCCGGATCTCGCCGCGGCGGGGCGCGGTGGTGCAGGTGGTGGCCGAGGCCGTCCAGCTGACCGGGCTGGTGCTCCAGGGCCAGGACGAGGAGCTGCCCACCGTCGACGTCCCGCGCGGCCAGGCCGCCCTGGAGGACTGCGAGGTGGCGGGCAACTCCTGGACGGCCGTGCTCACCCGTCAGCAGGGCGCCCTGGCGATGCGCGGCTGCCGGGTCGTCAACCCGGCCGGGGCCGGCATCGTGGAGACCTCCACCGGCTCCAGCGTGATCGAGGACTGCGTGGTCGAGCACCTCGGCAGCTCCGCCGTGGTGATCGGCGAGCGGGCCAACCCCGTGATCCGGGGCTGCGTGCTGCGCGACGCCCGGGGCAACGGGGTGTGCGCCAACGGCGAGGGCCGCGGCTCGATCGAGGACTGCGAGATCTCCGCCACCGACAAGCCCGGCATCGCGCTGGAGGAGAACAGCACGACCAGGGTGCTGCGCACCACCGTCCGGGACGCCTCGATCGGCATCTACCTGAGTTCGACCGCCCAGGTGCTGCTGGAGGACTGCACGGTCAGCGCCACCCGGGGCCACGGCCTGGTCCTCACCGGCGGCACCGACCCGGTGGTGCGGCGCTGCCGCACGATGCGCACCAAGGGCCACGGCATCCACGTCACCGGCCGCTCCCGGGGCACCTTCGAGGAGTGCGAGGTGGCCGGCGCGGAGGCGGCCGGGATCGTGGTGGACGAGTCCTCCAGCCCGTCGCTGACCCGGACCGCGGTCGGCGACAGCGGCGAGGCGGGGGTGGAACTGGTCGGCGAGAGCGCCGCCGAGTTCGACCGGCTGGAGGTGCGCGGCGCGGGAGGCGCCGGGGTGAGCGTGCGGGACGGTGCCAACCCGCTGCTGCGCCGACTGGACATCGCCGACGTGCGCGGCCACGGCGTCGAGGTGCTGCGGGAGGGCCGCGGGCGGCTGGAGTCCTGCGTGCTGGGTGCGACCGGCCGGGCCGCGCTGCTGGTGGCCGACGGCGGCAACACCCAGGTCGGTGGCACCACGGTCCGCGGTACCGCCGCGACCGGCGCGCCGGGGACGGCCAAGACCGCAGGGACCCCGGGGATCGAGGTCGGTCCGGGCGGCGTCGCCTCGCTCCGCGACTGCGACGTGGCCGAGTGCACCGGCGACGGGATCGTGGTCGAGGACGGCGGCGAGCTGACCATGGCCCGTTCCCGGGTGCACGGCAACCGCCGGCACGGCGTGCTGCTGGCCGCCGGCAGCCGGGCCGCCCTGACCGGCTGCGAGCTGGTGGGCAACACCCGGGACGGGCTGCGCGCCGAGTCCGAGGAACCGATCCGGATCACCGGCTGCACCGTCACCGGCAACCGCGGCTCGGGCCTGTGCCAGACCAGGCCCAGCGAGCGGCTCTCGGTGGAGAACCTGACCAGCCGGGACAACGGGCGGGCCGACAGCCACGGCACCGCGACCGCCGGCGCCGACGACCTTCCCGCCGCCGCCCGCCCGGCCGGCGCGCCCGAGGCCGACGGCGCCGAGGCCGAGGCCGAGCGCCCGGCCGACGACCTGCCGCCGCCCGAGCCCGAGGGCCCGCAGGCGGCCCTCCAGGCGCTGGTCGGCCTGGAGGGGGTCAAGGAGCAGGTCGCCACCCTGGTCAACCTCAACAAGCTGGCCCGGCGCCGCGAACAGGCCGGGATGCCGGCCCTGCCGATGGGCCGGCACCTGATCTTCGCGGGCCCGCCCGGCACCGGCAAGACCACCGTCGCCCGCCTCTACGGGGCGATCCTCGCCGAACTCGGCGTGCTGCGCAGCGGCCACCTCACCGAGGTCGCCCGGGCCGACCTGGTGGCGTCCATCGTCGGCGGCACGGCGATCAAGACCACCGAGGTGTTCCAGTCGGCGCTCGGCGGCGTGCTGTTCATCGACGAGGCGTACACGCTGTCCGCCGGATCCGGCGGCGGCACCGGGCCGGACTTCGGCCGCGAGGCCATCGACACCCTGGTCAAGCTGATGGAGGACCACCGCGACGACGTGGTGGTGATCGTCGCCGGGTACTCGGACGAGATGCGCTCCTTCCTCGGCTCCAACCCCGGCCTCGCCTCCCGGTTCAGCCGCACCGTGGACTTCCGCAACTACTCGGCGGAGGAACTGGTCACCATCGTCGAGCGGGCCGCGGTCGGGCACGGCTACGAACTCGCCGACGCCACCCGGGAGGTGCTCGGCACACACTTCACGCGGATGCCCAAGGGCGCCGACTTCGGCAACGGCCGCGCCGCCCGCAAGGTGTTCGAGGAGATGGTGGACCGTCAGGCCTCCCGGCTGGCCGAGCTGGCCGACATCACCGACGCCGACCTCGCCCGACTGCTGCCCGAGGACCTCGGCGAGGAGCACTCCGACGCGGCCCGCGCGGCCGCGGCCGGCGGACCGGGCGCCGAAGGCGGCAGCGACCTGCTCGACCAGCTGCGCGCCATGGTCGGCCTCACCGCCGCCAAGGAGCAGGTCGAGAACCTGGTCAACCTGATCACCCAGGCCCGCCGCCGGGAGGAGGCCGGCCTGCCCACCGCCCGGATCAGCCACCACCTGGTCTTCGCCGGCCCGCCCGGCACCGGCAAGACCACCATCGCCCGGCTCTACGGGGCACTGCTCGCCGAACTCGGCGTGCTGCCGCGCGGCCAGCTGGTCGAGACCGCCCGGGCCGACCTGGTCGGCCGCTACATCGGGCACACCGCCCAGCTCACCCGGGACGCCTTCGAACGCGCCCGGGGCGGCGTGCTGTTCATCGACGAGGCCTACACCCTCACCCCGCGCGGCGGCGCCGCGAGCGGCGACTTCGGCCAGGAGGCGGTGGACACCCTGATGAAGCTGATGGAGGACCACCGCGACGAGGTCGTGGTGATCGTGGCCGGCTACCAGGAGGAGATGCAGGGCTTCCTGAGCTCCAACCCCGGTCTGGCCTCCCGGTTCCCCCAGCAGATCGCCTTCGACCACTACAGCGCGGACGAACTCGTCACCATCGTGCGCCGCCAGGCGGAGGAGGCCGGCTACGTCTGCGCACCGGAGACCCTGGCCCTCCTCGGCGAGCTGTGCGCGGCCGTCCCCCGGGACCGCAACTTCGGCAACGGCCGCTTCGCCCGGCAGACGCTGGAGGCGATGGTCACCCGCCAGGCGGGGCGGCTCGCCCGGCTCGACGTCGGCGACCTGTCCGAGCTCAGCCTGCTGCTGCCCCAGGACATCCCCGGGCTGCCGCAGGGGAGCGCGGTGTGACCGGCGCACCGGGCCGCCCGGCCCGGGCCGCCGCGGCCGCGCTCTGCTGCGGCGCCCTGCTGGTCCCGGCCGCCCCCGCCTGGGCCGCCCCGAGGCCCGCCGCGACCTCCGCCCCGACGCCGGCCGCCACCTCGGGCACGGCCGCCACCTCAGGCGCGGCCGATCCGGCCGCGCTGCCCGTCATCGGCCAGAACCGGGGTGCCGGACGGCCGGACGGCTGCGTCAAGCCCTCCGACAAGGGCACCGACCGGACCCCGTGGGCGCAGACCTACCTGCGGCCCGAGGCCGCCTGGCAGCTCAGCCGCGGCGCCGGGGTGACCGTCGCCGTGGTCGGCTCCGGGGTCGACCCGGCGTCCGGGGTCCTGGAGGGCCGCCTCACGCCGGGGCCGCGTGAGTACGGCCCCGGCGACTCCACCCGCGACTGCGTCGGCCACGGCACCTTCCTCGCCGGGCTGATCGCCGCCCGGCGCCAGGACGGGATCGGCTTCGCCGGTCTCGCCCCCGAGGCGCGGATCCTCGGCGTGGCCGTCACCGACGACGTGGGGAACACCACCCCGGCCCTGCTGGCCAAGGGCATCCGGGACGCGGCCGACGGCGGCGCCCGGATCATCGCCGTCGGCCTGGCGCTGTCGACGGGCGAGGCCGAACTCGGCGACGCCGTCCGCTACGCCGGCGGCAAGGGCGCCCTGGTGATCGCTCCGGCCGCCCCCGACGGCGGCGGCGGCTCCCAGTCCTCCCCGAACTCGCCCCCCGTCGCGGCCTTCCCGGCCGCCCTCCCGGGCGTCCTGGCGGTCTCCGACCTGGCGCCCAACGGCGCCCCGCCCAGCGGTGCGGCGGACGCGGTCCGGGTCGACCTGGTCGCCCCGGGCGACGCCGTGCTGAGCGTCGGCCCCGGCGGCAAGGGCTACTTCACCGCCGCCGGGCCCAGCTTCGCCACCGCCCTGGCGGCCGGCACCGCCGCCCTCGCCCTCGCCTACCGGCCCGACCTCACCCCGGCCCGGCTCGCCGACCGGCTCCGGGCCACCGCCTACCACCCCGGCACCGCCCTGCCCGACCCGCACCTCGGGTACGGGACCGTCGACCCCCTGGCCGCCCTCAGCGCCCCCCTCCAGGACGGGCCCCCGGCCACCCCCGGGCCCGCCCTGGCGGTGTCCCTGGTCCAGTCCCCGCCCCCCGACCCCGCTGCCCGGCAGGCCACCCTGATCGCCGGCGGGATCATCGCCGGCGTCACCCTGGTCGTCGGCACCGCCGTGGTCTGCGCGACGGGCCGCCGCCGGGCCTGGCGCCCTGGCCGCTGGTCGGTCTGACGGGCCGACGGGAGCCCTCCGCGCCCTGGGCCGGCAGGGCGGTGCGGGGCCGCCCGTGCCACCGACACGGGCGGGGCGTTCAGGCCCTGTCCGGCCGGTGGTGGACGCTGCCCGCCACCGGGCGGCGGTGCCGCCCGTGCCGTGCAGGCGCCGGGCTGCTCGATCCGGGCTTGGGCGTGTCTGACAATTCGCGGCGGATCAGCGCGCGGCGGGAATTGTCAGACACGCCCTAGTGGAGGGCGGCGGCGGCGTGGGGGCCGGCGGCGGGCGGGGCGAAGTGCATGCCCTCGGCGACCAGGGCGGTGAGGTCGAGGTAGGCGCGGCGGGTCTTGGGGCGCAGCTTGGCCGGGTCGAACTCCCCGCCCAGAGCCAGGTGTTCGTCGAAGGGGAGGACCACGACGCCGCGGCAGCGGTTCTCGAAGTGGGCGACGAGTTCCTCCACCCGGATCGTCCGGCCGCTGCTGCGGACGCTGGAGATCAGGGTCACGCTGCGCTGCGCCAGCGAGCCGTAGCCGTTGGTGTACAGCCACTCCAGGGTGGCGTCGGCGCTGCTCGCGCCGTCGATGCTGGTGGTGGCGGTGATGACCAGCTGGTCGGCGAGGTCGAGGACGGCGCGCATGGAGCTGTGCAGCAGGCCGGTGCCGCAGTCGGCGAGGATGATCGGGTACTGCCGGGCGAGCAGGTCGACGAGCCGCCGGTAGTGCTCGCCGCTGAAGCTGTTGGCGATCGCCGGGTCCGAGTCGTTGGCCAGGACCTCCAGCCCGCTGGGGGTGAGCGAGGTGAAGCGGCGGACGTCCATGTAGCCGGTGATGGTGGCCTCGGCGGCGAGCATGTCGTGGACGGTGGCCCCGGTCTCCCGGTGGACCCGCTTGCTGAGGGTGCCGGTGTCCGGGTTGGCGTCGACGGCGACCACCTTGTCGGCGCGGATCTCGGCGAGGACGGAGCCGAGCGCCAGGGTCGTCGAGGTCTTGCCGACACCGCCCTTGAGGCCGATTACCGCGATCCGGAAGGAGCGGTGGAGCGGGGTGCGGATGGCCGCCGTCAGCCGTTCCCGTTCCCGTTCCCGCTCTCCCCGGCCGAGGCCCAGGCCGGCGGGCAGGCCCAGGGTGCGGCGGCCCCGCCGTGCGGCGGGGGCCTGCGGCGGCGCGGAGTGCGGGGTTTGTGGGGCCAGTGGGGCAGGCATGACCGGTATGGCCGGAAGCGCGGCCTGGGGGAGCTGCGGCAGCAGGGCGAACGGCTCCGGGGGCAGCGCGGCCGGGGCCGGCCGCGCCTGCGGGGGCACCAGGACCGTCCCGAGCACATCCAGTGGCTGCTGCCAGTCCGGCCCGGCGAGGTGTCCGGCGGGCGGCGCGGCACTCGGGACGGCGCTGGGGATGGCGGGCGGCGCGGCGCTCGGCCCGGCAGCGGGGACGGCGCTCGGGATGGTCGCCGTTGCGACGGCCAGGGCGCCGGCCGCCGGGAGGACGGGGCCGTAGTCGGGGGCGAGGTCCCAGTCCGGGCCCTGCGTCAGACGGTGCACCCGCCCGGTGTGCGTGTGGTCGGCCGCCATGTGTTCGCCTCCTGCTCGCCGTGTCGGCCCTGTCTGGTGCACCGGATTCCGGCGCCCCCCGCGCCGGCCGGGTACGGGGCCGTCCGATCGGTTCAACGGCCCGGGCCGGGAGCACCGTTCAACGGGAGCGCGGGACGCTGCGGCCCGCTCGCGTCCCACCCCCCTCGGGAAGGGGCTCCCGGCCGTGCGCGGCCCAGCACGGCCCGGTGGAGCCGGGCGACGTCTACGGATGGCGGGCCGGTTCCGGTTCACCCGGCGCCGTCGCCGGGGCAGGGTGAACCGCCCCCGGCGGACGGCCCGTTGAGCGGGTCGGGGCGCGCACTGTGCCTCCCCCGCGCTTGGAGGACCTGATGGGCACCACCCCCCACCGCATCGGCCGCCCGGCCTGCACCCCCGAGCACCGGCCGGTCGGCTAGGTCCTCTCGTTCGGGCCTCGTCGCCGGCCGAACCGGTGTGCGGGCGGCAGCTGAGCGGCAGCTGCCCGGCCGTACCGGAAAACCCTCTGCTGGACCGGCTGTCAGTAGATACCGTCTTCGGATGGCACTCGATGCGGAACGAGTGCCATGCAGGAGCAGCCGGCGTGACTCCCGTGGGACGGGATGGGGGAGGGACAACGATGGATCCGGACGGGCCGGACGTGCGCGAGGTCGTCGCGGCGCTGGTACGGCAGGAGGAGCCGAGCAGGCCCGGGCCGCCCGCGCTGGTGGTGCCCGAGGGCACGGCGGAGGAGGTGACCGCCGCCGCCCGGCGGCTCGCCCTGCGGGCGCTGCCGACCGAGCGGTGGAGGCCGGAGCCCGCACCGGGGCTGCGGGAGCTGGCGGCGGCGCTGGTGGTCGACGAGCACCCCTCGGCACCGGCCTGGTCGGCGGTGGAGCGGGAGCAGCTGGCGACCTGGGTCGCGGTGCTGATCGAGCACCGGGGGGAGGACGGGGTCCAGGAGCTGGTGCGCGTGCTCAACGAGGCCTGAGGGGCGGCCTGGTGGCCACGGGATGGGCGCGGGGTGGCCGCGAGATGGCCGGGAGGTGGCCGTGCGGAGTCCTGGCCTGCGGCCCGGCCGTGCGGGGCCGGGGCGTTGGCGGATCGTTGGTGCGGCCTTGGCGGCTGCGGGCAGTCTGCTGCTTGTAGCCGCCGGGGAAGTCCGGTCGGTGTGTCGCCCTGCCCTTGCCCGATCTGAGAGGCCGCGCGTGTCGAAGCAGCCCGTCGCCCAGCCCACGTCCGTCGCCCAGCCGCCCGTCGGCCCGCCGGCCGGCACGGACCCGTCGGCCACCACGGGATCCGCCCCCGCGCCCGGCACGCCGAAGGCGGCCCGCCCGACCCTCGACCCGGACACGCTCGCCGAGATCCACCGGCTGCACGGCGGCTACCTGCTGCGCGCGCTGCTGCGTGCCACCGGCGGCGACCGGGGCAAGGCCGAGGACATCCTCCAGGAGACCCTGCTGCGCGCCTGGCAGCACCCCGAGGCGCTGGCGGCCGGTGCCGAGCAGAGCCGCCCCTGGCTGTTCACGGTGGCCCGGCGGATCGCGATCGACCACTACCGGATGGCCGCCGCCCGCGCCAAGGAGGTGATCGGCGAGCCGCTGGAGGACCGTCCGCTCGCCGAGGACCCGTACGAGCAGGTGGTCGTCGCCCGGGACATCGCGCTGGCCCTGCGCCGGGTGCAGAAGCACCACCGCGAGGTGTTGGTCGAACTGCACCTGCGGGACCGCTCGGTGGTGGAGGCGGCGGCCCGGCTCGGGGTGCCGCCGGGGACGGTCAAGTCCCGCAACTTCTACGCGATCCGGGCGCTGCGCCCGGTCCTCGCGGCGGAGCACGGCTACGGCCCGGCCGACGGCCGCGGCCAGGCCGCCGCGCTCGACCGCTCGGGTGCCGCCGTCTCGCGCTGACCGCTGACCGGCTTCCCGCTGACCGGCCTCCGGTGACCGCCTCCCGGCGACCGGGGGCGGACGCCCGGTGGCCGGTCAGTGCCGGCGTGGCGAGCGCGAGTTCAGCGACTCCTCCAGGCTGGTGGTGAACTCGCTCTGCACCCCGGCCAGTTGATCGTGGCTGCGGAAGCGGTCGAGCGCCGAGCGCAGCCGGTCCAGGGCCTCCGGTTCACGGCCGCGGCTCAGCAGGTAGGCGGCGTGCGACTGTTCGGCGATGGCCTGGAGGTAGAGCAGGCCCGCCTCCTCGCAGCCGGCCAGCAGCCGGTGCCAGGCCAGGTCGACGGTCTCGCTGCGCCCCTGCGGGGGCAGGGTGTGCGCCTCGGTCAGCATCGACCAGAGATGGATCGAGGTGACCGGGCGGGCGGGCAGCAGCTCCCTGGCCTCCCGGGCCTGCCGCAGCGCGCCCTGCCGGTCCCCGGCCAGCATGCTCACCCAGCTGTGGTGGACCAGGGCGACGGCCAGCGGCCGGGGGTCGCCGGACTCCACGGCCAGCGCGGCCGAGCCGGACGCCAGCCGGGCGGCCTCGGTCGCGCTGCCCAGGATCGCGGTGATCAGCGACTGGGTGGCGAGCGCGCGGGCGTACGCGGCGCGGCCCGCGGGCCCGGTCGCGGACTCGCCGGCGGCCACCGCCCGGCGCGCCGCCTCGGCCGCCTCCTGACGGCGCTCCAGCCCGAGCAGCGCGTTCGCCCGGGAGCCGTGCAACTGGGCGGCGGCCAGCTCGTCGCCGCACCGCTCGGCCGCCCGGACGCCCGCGCGCAGACAGCCCAGCCAGTCGGTGAACCGGCTGGAGCCGTAGTACAGCGGGCCGGCGGCCTGAGCCAGCCGCCAGACCCGGTCCGGGTCGTCGGCGGTGCTAGTGATCAGCGCGCGGATCGCGGGCTCCTCGGCCTGGAACCAGTCCAGTGCGGCGCGGATGCCGTCGGCCGGCGGCAGGGCCCGCGGCGGGTGGACGAGCGTGTCGAAACCGTCCTGGCCCGGCTCGATGAACTCGCCGCCCTGCCGCAGCGCCGCCTGGTAGTAGTCCAGCAGCCGCTCCCGGGCGAGGCGCCGGCGCGGCTCGGGCTGCTCGGCGAGCAGCCCGGTGCTGAACAGCCGGACCAGCTCGGCGCGGCCGTAGCGCCCGGGCGCCGCACCGGTGAGCAGGTGGTGGGCGGCGAGTTCGCCGAGCGACCGGCGGGCGGTGGCCGGGTCGGTGCCGAGCACGGCGGCACTGGTCAGGGTGTCCACCTCCCGGCCCGGGTGGGCGGCCAGGAGGGTGAGCAGCTCGGCGGCGCCGGGGGAGAGGCGGCGGTACGTCAGGAGGAGTTCGGTGGTGACGCCGGTCGCGCCGTCGGCGTCCAGGACGGGCAGCCTGGTCTGCTCGTCGGCGAGTTCGGCGACCAGTTCGGCGATCGTCCAGTCCGGGCGGGTGGCCAGCCGGGCCGCGGCGATCCGCAGCGCCAGCGGCAGGTGGTCGCAGAGCCCGGCCAGTTCGGCGGCGGCGGCCGGTTCGGCCCGCAGCCGGTCGGGGCTGAGCGCGCGCTCCAGCAATCGCAGCGAGTCGTCCTGGGGCAGCGGGGGCAGCCGCAGCAGGGCCGCACCGTCGGCGGCCACCAGCCCCTCCAGCGAGCCGCGGCTGGTCACCACGGCGGCGCAGCCGGGCCCCTGCGGCAGCAGGTCGGCGACCTGGTCGGCATCGGCGGCGTCGTCCAGGACCACCAGCAGGCGCCGCCCCCTGGTCCGGTCGCGGTACAGCGCGGCCCGGCCGTCCCGGTCCTCGGGGACGGCGCCCTCGGAGACCCCGAGGGCCCGCAGGAAGCCGCCGAGGGCGGCCTCCGGGTCGGCCGGGCCGGCCGGGTCGAGGCCCCGCAGGTCGGCGAACAGCTGCCCGTCCGGGAAGTGCGGGGCGCGGCGGTGCGCCCAGGCGGTGACCAGCGCGCTCTTGCCGGCCCCGGCCGGTCCGACCACCAGGGCCAGGCCGTCACCGGCGCGCTCCGGGCCGCACTCGCCGTCCAGCCAGTGGCTCTCGCCGTCCCGGCCGACGAAGTCGACCGGGCGGCGCGGGAGTTGACGGGGCACCCGGGGCGCGGCCGGAGGAGTCGCCGAGCGGGCCGGGGCCGGCTGCTCGGCCCGGCCCCCGGACAGCACCTCGGCGAGCGCCGCCTGGAGCGCCGGGCCGGGCCGGATCCCCAGCTCGCGGTCCAGCCGCACCCGGGCCTGGTGGTAGGCGGACAGCGCGTCCGCCGGCCGGCCGGCCTGGTGCAGGCAGCGCATCAGCAGCGCCACCAGCTCTTCGCGCAGCCCGTCCGTCCGCACGTGCTGCTCCAGGGCCGGCACCGCCGCCACCCCGCTGCCCTGGCGCAGCCGCAGCCCGGCCCAGCTGAGCACGGCGGCGGTGCGGGCCTGCTCCAGCTGGTCGACCACGGCCGCGCGCACGGCGGTGTCGGGCAGGTCGGCCAGGGCCTCGCCGCGCCACAGCCGCAACGCCTGTTCCAGCAGCGCGATCGCCTGCGCGTCCGCCGTGGCGCAGCCGAGCCCGGCCTGTTCGGCGGCCCGGTCGGTCAGCGCCTCGAAGCACAGCGCGTCCACCTCCTCGGCCGGACCGGCCAGCAGGTAGCCGGACGAGCGGGTGTGCAGCACGAACGGGGTGTCGGCGATCGCCTTGCGCAGCGCCGCCACGTGCCCCTGCAAGGCGGCCCGGGCGCTGGCCGGCGGCCGCTCGCCCCACAGCAGCTCGCAGAAGCCGTCCACCCCGACCACCCGGCCCAGCCGCAACGCGAGCAGCGCCAGGATCGCCCTGCGCTGCGCCCCCGGCAGCGAGGCGAAGCCGTCCGCCCCGGCCCGCAGCTCCACCGGGCCGAGGAGCCGAATCCGCACCAGTACCCCCACTTCACCCCACGACGGGCAGGGCGTCCCCCCGCCCCATTGATGTCCCGGGCGTGCCCCGGGGTGGAGCAGTGTAGTGCCCTGAAGTGTCCTGTTCGCGCCAGATCGCCCGCTCCCCGGGCGCCACCGGGTGGCGGCGCCCGGCGCAACGGACGTCGAGCCCGGGCCCTGCGGAACCCGCGGGGCCCGCGTTCGACCCGACAAGATCCACAAATCCCGAGCAGACCCCATCCGGCCGCGTGCACGTGACCGGACCAGGCCTATCCTCTGACGACGCCGGGAAGACGCCGGAGGTTGTCGTCGGCGGCGGATCCGATCGGCGACAGGGGAGGAGAGGGCCGCATGCACATCGACCTGCTCGGGCCGGTCGCCGTACGACGGGACGACGGGACGACGGTCACACCCTCGGCCCCCAAACGCCGCGCCCTGCTGAGCACCCTCGCCATCCGGCTCAACCAGACCGTCGGCACCGACGAGCTGATCGAGCTGGTCTGGGACGGCGACGCGCCCCCCACCGCCCGCGCCGCGCTCCAGGGGCACGTCGCGGCCCTGCGCCAACTGCTCGACTGCCCCGGGCTCACCCTGGGCACCCGCGGCGCCGGCTACCTGCTGGCCGGCGACCCCGACCGGGTGGACCTGCTGCACTTCCGCGGGCTCTGCGACCGGGCGGGCGTGCTGCGGCCCGCCCCGGCCGCGCCCGCCGCGAGCACCGAGCCCGAGCCGCACGATCCGGCCGTGCCCCTGCTGCGCGCCGCCCTGGACCTGTTCCGCGGCCCGGCCCTCGTCGACTGCGGGTCCGTCCTGCTGCGCGAGCGCACCCTGCCGCACGTCACCGACCTGCGGCTGCGCGCCCTGGACCGGCTCGCCGAGGGCCTGCTCGGGGCCGGCCGCGGCGGCGAGCTGGCCGCCGAGCTGGCCGAGGCGGCGGCCGCCCACCCGACCCGGCAGACGCTGGCCGCCCGGCTGGTCCGCTGCCTCGACCAGGCCGGCCGCCGGGACGAGGCGGCGGCCTGGTACGACCGGGCGGTGGCCCGGCTCTCCGGCCCGCCCGGCCCGGAGCTGCGCCACGCCGGTGAGCGGTCGGCGGACGGCCCCGAGCGGGACGGGCTGCCCAGACCCGCCCGGCTTCCGAGGCGCGGTGCGCCGGACCGCAGGTTCACCGGCCGGTCGGCCGAATTCGCCCGGCTCGACGAGGCCCTGGCCGCCGCCGTCCGCTCCGGCCACCCGATCCTGGTCACCGGGCCGGCCGGGGTCGGCAAGACCAGCCTGGTCCAGCACTGGTTGCAGCGGTCCGCCGAGCACTTCCCCGACGGAGTCCTGCACGCCGAGCTGGGCGGCTTCGACCCGGCCGGGCCCCGCGAACCCGCCGACGTGCTGGCCGGGTTCCTGCTCGCCCTCGGCGAGCCGGCGGGAGCCCTGCCCGCCTCGCCCGAGGAGCGGGAGCAGCGCTACCGGGAACTGCTGGCCGGCCGCCGGCTGCTGATCGTGCTGGACGACGCGCGCTCGTACGAGCAGCTCGCCCCGCTGCTGCCCGACCCGCCCCCGCCGGGGGACGGGGCCGTCGGGACTCCAGGGGACGGGGACACCGGCACCCCCGTCGTCGTCGTCACCAGCCGCAGCCGGCTGCGCGACCTGCTGGTCCGCGACGGCGGCATCCCGCTCCCGCTGGGCGTGCTCGGCGCCGAGGACGCGGCCGAACTGCTCGCCCGGACCCTCGGCCCGGCCCGGGTCGCCGCCGAACCGCAGGCGGCCGCCGACCTCGCCGCGGCCTGCGACCACCTGCCGCTCGCCCTGCGGCTGGCCGCCGCCCGGCTGGCCGCCCGCCCCGGCTGGACCCTGGGCGACCTGGCCGCGGAACTCGCCGACGAGCAGACCGGCCTCGCCACCCTGGCCGGCACCGACCGCGGCCCGATCGGCGTCACCACCGCCCTGGACCACACCTACCGCACCCTGCCGCCCGCCCCCGCCCGGCTGTTCACC
This sequence comes from Kitasatospora sp. NPDC058478, assembly GCF_042720345.1. NCBI lineage: Bacteria > Bacillati > Actinomycetota > Actinomycetes > Kitasatosporales > Streptomycetaceae > Kitasatospora > Kitasatospora sp. NPDC058478. The sequence continues at coordinate 111,440 of NZ_JBHXML010000020.1, forward strand.
CTGCTCGGCCTGCACCCCGGCGCGGTGATCGACACCGCCACCGCCGCCGCGCTCGCCGACCTGCCGCCCGCCACCACCCGCACCCTGCTGACCCGCCTCGACGCCGTCCACCTGCTGGAGGAGACCACGCCCGGCCGCTACGCCCGGCGCGAGCTGGTCCGGCGCTACGCGGCCGGGCAGGCCGCCGAACTCACCTGCGACGACCGGTTCGTCGCCCTCGACCGGCTGATCGCCCACTACCTCGCGGTCACCGCGGCCTGGACCACCGGAGGCTGGACCACCGCGGCCTGGACGCCCGAGGGCGGCGGCGCGGCCCCGGCGGACGCGGCCGCCTGGTTCCGCCGCGAGGAGAGCGCCCTGCGCGCGGTGGTGGTCTGCGCCGAGCAGTTCGGCCGGACCGCCGAATCCTGGCAGCTCGCCCACCGGATAGGCCTGCTGTACGAGACCACCGGCCACGACCGGACGCACTGGCGCGCCGTCACCGAGGCCGGCCTGCGCGCCGCCCACGGCTGCGCGGACCAGGCGGCCGTCGCCCGGCTGGCCACCGACCTCGCCGTCCTGCACGTGGACCGCGCCGCCCACCGCACCGCCGTCCAGCAGTTGGAACGGGCCGTGGCCGCCGCCGACCGGGCCGGCGACCAACTGCTGCGCCACCACTGCCGGGCCCGGGTGGCCGGTGCACTGCTGCGGGCCGGGCGCTACGACCAGGCCCTGCCGCTGATGACCGACCTGGTGAGCGCGGCCCGCACCCCGGCCGTCGGCGACCTGCTCGTCCGCGCGCTCACCGACCTCGCCGACGCGCTGGTCCTGGCCGGCGCCCCCGGCCCGGCCCTGGTCCACGCCGACGAGGCCGTCCGGGTCGCCACCACCCGTTCCGGCGCCGAGGCCGTCCTCGCCACCCAGAGCCGGGCCCGCGCCCTGCAGGCGCTCGGCCGCCGCGACGCCGCCCTGTCCACGGCCCGACTCGCCGTCGCCCTGGGCCGCACGGTCGGCGACACCGGGCTGGAGTCCCGCACCCACGGCCTGCTGGCGGACCTGCTGTGCGAACTGGGCCGTACCACCGAGGGCGCCGTCGCCAGACGGCAGGCCCGGGCCCTGGCGGCGGGGGAGCGCTGACGGTGCGCCGCCCCGCCGCAGCAGCAGCCCTGTCCCGCCCGTACCGCTCGCCCTGCCCGCTCGCCCTGTTCGTCCCGTCCGATCGGCGCAACCACAGGCGGAACTATGGGCAGAACCAGCACGCGCGGCCGTCCCACCAGCGGGTGGGACGCCGCGGCCCGCGCCGGGGTGCCCGGCGCCTGAGCTGGGCGCTCGATGCTGGGAAAGAGCTGGGTACGAGGCATACTTCTGCCCGGGAATACTTCTGCCTGGGACGGTCGATCAGGCACAACGCCTGGCAGAAGTAACGGCGCTAGCAGGGGCGGGACATGACGGCTGTGAGCGGCACGGGAACGGGCACGGACTCCGAGGGGGCCGGCGACTTCGGCCGCCTGCTGGCCGGGCACCGGGTGGCGGCGGGCCTGACCCAGGAGGAGCTCGCCGCGGCGGCCGGCGTCAGCCTGCGCGCCGTCGGGGACATGGAGCGCGGCCGCACCCGGGGGCCGCAGCGGCGTACCGTCCGGGCCCTGGCCGAGACGCTGGGCCTGGACGCCCCGCAAACCGCCGCGCTGGACCGGGCCGCCCAGTGCGGCCGCCCCCGGGGGACCAGGCCGGTGTCGGCCGCCGCCCCCACCCGTGGACCGGCCGCCCCCGCCCCGGCCCCCGTCGGACCGGCCGAGACCGGGGACGCCGCGCCCGCCGCCCCGCTCGTGCCCGGCGCCCTCGCGCTGCCCCGCGACATCGCCGACTTCACCGCCCGCGAGGACGCCCTCGCCCTGCTGGCCGAGCTGGCCGAGGACGACCGGCCCGCCCACCCCCGGGTGGTGCTGATCAGCGGTCAGCCCGGTCTGGGCAAGACCGCCTTCGCCCTGCACGCCGCCCACACCCTGGCCCCCTTCTTCCCCGACGGGCAGCTCTCGCTCGACCTCGGCGGCATGGCCGCCACCCCGCTCTCCGCCCGCGACGCGCTCGGCCAGGTGCTGCGCGCCCTGGGCGTCGCCGACAACGCCGTGCCCGCCGGGACGGAGGAGCGGGCCGGCCTCTACCGGGCCCTGGTGCGCGAGCGCCGGCTCGTCCTGGTCCTGGACAACGTCGCCGACGAGAGCCAGGTGCGCCCGCTGCTGCCCGGCTCCGGGCCCGCCGTGACCCTGGTGACCAGCCGCAACGCCCTGCCCGGACTGGAGTCGGTGCTCCGCCTGCGGCTGGACGCCCTGGCCCCGGGCGAGGCCGCCGACCTGCTGGCCCGGATCGCCGGCCGCGAGCGGATCGACGCGGCGCCCGACGCCACCGCCGAACTGGCCCGGCTCTGCGGCTACCTGCCGCTCGCGCTGCGCATCGCCGGGCAGCGGCTGGTGGCCCGCCCGCAGCAGCCGGTCAGCCATCTGGTGCGCCAACTGGCCGCCGAGGAACACCGGTTGGACCTGCTGGAAACCGGGGACCTGGCCGTCCGCCCGGCCTTCGCGCTGTCCTACCGGCGGCTGCCGGCCGAATCCCAGCTGGTGCTGCGCCGCTCCGCACTGACCGCCGGGCACGACTTCACCGCCGCCGTCGCCGCCGCCTACGCGGGCCTGCCGCCCGGCCGGACCGAACTCGTCCTGGAGCAGCTGATCGACGCCGGGCTGGTGCAACTCGCCACCCCGGAGCGCTACCGGCTGCACGACCTGGTCCGGCTCTACGCGGGCGAGCGGCTCGACGCCGACGAGGGCCCCGAGGCGGTGGCGCAGGCCCGGGCCAGGGCCGGTGACTGGCTGCTGAACCGGGCCGCCGAGTACGGCCTGCGGTTCGACCCGGACCACGCGACGGCGGACCCCGACGCCGACCCCGACGCCGACGCGGACCGGACCGGCCCCCCGGTGCCGCTCACCGAGGCGGCGCGCTGGCTGGAGGAGGAGCACCCGGAGTGGCTGGCCGCCCTCCACCAGGCCTTCGCCGCCGGCCGGCACCGGGAGGTGATCGACACCGCCGAGGCCATGCACTGGTTCTCCGACCGGCTGCTGAGCTGGGACATCTGGGCCGAGGTCTTCCAGTTGTCGGTCGACGCGGCCCGCGCCTGCGGCGACCAGCTGGCCGAGGCCGTCCACGTCAACTACCTGGCGTGGACGTACGTCACCTGCCTGCACCGCTACCAGCGCGGCATCGACCTGGCCAACGAGGGGCTGGAACTGGCCCGCCGGATCGGCGCCCGCGAGCAGGAGGGCTGGGCGCTGACCTACCTCGCGGCGGGCCTTCGGCACCTGCACCGGCACCGGGAGGCCATCGACGCCTACCACCGGGCCGCGGACGCCTTCGCCGCCGTCAACAGCCGCGCCGGCTGGATCGGCCGGCTGGTCACGCTGCGCGGCGCGGCCAACTGCCTGCGCGACTCGGGCCGGGCCGAGGAGGCGGTGGAGTCCCGCCGGCGCGCGCTGGCCGGCGCGCTGGAGCTGGTGGAGCGCTGGTCCTCGCCGTTGATGCACCTGGCGGCGGCCATGACGGCCCACGAACTCGGCCTGGACCGCGCCGCGCTGGGGCGCTGGCCGGCCGCCGAGAAGGCCTACCGGCAGGCCCTGACCCACTACGAGGAGGTCGGCCGGCCGGACAGCATGACCAAGACCCTCACCGAGCTCGGCACCGCCCTGATCGAGCAGGGCCGCGCCGAGGAGGCCCGCGAACTCCTCACCGAGGCGCTCACCGACCTCAGCGCGGACGGCCCCCGGCAGGGGCGGCGCCGGACGGGGTGAGGTCCGCACTAGTGTCCTGAGTCTGGAATTTCATTCATAAATATAGACTTGGCCTATGGCGCGGACGGGTCGACCAAAGGTCGAGTTGGTGTTGTCGGACGAC
>NZ_JBHXML010000021.1:0-114017 GCF_042720345.1 Kitasatospora sp. NPDC058478
TCCCTGCCCCTCACCCCTCACGAGGATTGCCCGCCATGCGAACCCGACCCTTCGTCGCCGCCCTCGCCCTCGCCGGTGCGGCCGTGCTGCCCGCCGCCGTGCCGGTCGCCGCCCACGGCGACACCGTCCACCTGGACGTCTCCGGCCAGCGGAACGGCCGCGTCAGCACCGTCGCCACCTGGGAGAACGACCACGACCCGGTCACCGGGGAGTTCACCGGCACGCTGGCCGCGACGGCCACCGACGGTCGCACGGTCGGCCCCTGGCGCCTGGTCGCCGTCCCGGGCGAGCCGGGGACGTACACCACCCGGGAGATCCTCCCGGCCGGGCACTGGCGGGTGAGCGTCGACTGCGCGTTTCCCTCGCCGGGGCACGGCGAGGGTGAACTCGACGTCGAGGCCGCGGTGATCGGCGACCCTCCGCTGCCGGGGGCGACGGGCGCGACGACCGGCGCCCCGGCCCCGATACCCGCGCCCACACCCACTCCCGCGCCCACACCCACTCCCGCGCCCACACCCACTCCCGCGCCCACACCCACTCCCACACCCACCGCCCCGACCGCCCCGCCGGCCGCCGACAGCGCCGCCCGGGCCCGCTCCGCCGCCCGCGACACCCCCTCCGACACCACGCCCGACGCCGCCACCTGGGCCGCGATCGGCACCGCCGTCGCGGCCGTCGTGCTGGTCGCCACCGGCTTCTGGCTCCGCCGCCGCCCCCACCGCTGAGCCCACCGCTGAGCCCGGCGGCGGAACCATCGAGCGCGAACCACCGTCCCAAAGGTCACCGGGCGCCACCGGGCGCCCGGCCGACCGCAAGGGAGCGTCCGCGCATGAAGAAGGTCCTGATCACCGGCGGCGCGGGATTCATCGGCAGTTCGGTGGTGTTCGCCCTCCTCGACCAGGGCATCACCCCGGTCATCCTGGACGACCTGTCCAAGGGCCGGGCCGAGTTCGTCGAGGGCAAGGTGTTCTACCAGGGCGACGTCGCCGATGTGGCCCTGCTCGACCGGATCTTCGCCGAGCACCCGGACATCGACGCCGCCGTGCACTGCGCGGCCAGGATCGTCGTCCCGGACTCGGTGGCCAGGCCGCTGTACTACTACCGGGAGAACGTCGGCAAGACCATCGAACTGCTCGACGCCCTCCAGCGCCACGGCTGCACCCGCGTCGTCTTCAGCAGCTCCGCCTCCATCTACGCGCCCACCCCGGACGCGCGGGTCGACGAGAGCAGCCCGGTCGAGGCCAACAGCCCCTACGCGCGCACCAAGCTGATGATGGAGCAGGTGCTCCAGGACTGGACCAGGGGGGAGGGCGCCGAGCGGCAGCGGGTCATCTCCCTGCGCTACTTCAACCCGATCGGCGCCGACCCGCGGCTGCGCAGCGGGCTCCAGGACCTCAATCCCACCCACGCCCTGGGCAAGTTGATCGAGGCGCACACCAACGGCACCCCGTTCACCGTCACCGGCGTCGACTGGGCGACCAGGGACGGCTCCGGCATCCGCGACTACGTCCACGTGCGGGACCTCGCCGAGGCGCACGTCGCGGCGCTGCTCCGCTTCGACGAGGTGATCGCCGAGGGCGCCGAGGACCGCTACCGGGTCATCAACGTCGGCACGGGCGACGGCACCACCGTCCGCGAGCTGATCGCCGCCTTCGAGCAGGCCGTCGGCGCGACGCTCGACGTCCGCGAGGCGGGCCCCCGGCCGGGCGACGTGATCGGCTGCTACGCGGCCGTCGACACCGCCCGCGAACTGCTCGGCTGGCAGCCGCGGCGGGGCATCGCCGAGGGCGTCGCCGACGCGCTGGCCTGGCGCGCGCAGTGGGCCGCCCGCCTCGACGCCAGCTGATACCCAGCGCGGTCTCCCCGGGCCCGGGGAGACCGCGCTACTGGACGGCCGTGCCGGACTTGGCCCAGTTGTCGTGCAGCCGGTCGAGGTAGGACTGCGCCTGGGAGCCCACCTTGACCCCCCGGGCGAAGGCCAGCATGTTGCCCGCGCCGGCGTTGTAGCCGAGGGCGAGGAGCTCGTCGTGGTTCAGCGGCGCGCTCGGCCGTGCCGGGAGCTGCCCGGCCAGGTCGTGCAGGTGCCAGGCGGCCGCCTGGACGGCCAGGTCGCGGTCGTCCGGCAGCTCCTCCCACTGGCGGTCGGCGAAGGGGCGGCCGGGTTTGGTGTCGTCGAAGGCGGCGCGGTGCATGTTGGCGATGCCGAACGAGGCTTCGGGCTTGCCGCGCTGCCAGGCCCGTTCGAGCTCCGGGTCGTGCGGCTTGTACGACTCGTTGTAGAGGATCGCCATCAGCAGCTGCGGGTTGACCCCGGCCTCGGCGGCGTACCGGCGTACCGGGGCCGCGTAGTCGGCGGGGTCGTAGCGGCCGGACGGCTTCGACGGCTTCGACGGCGCGGTCGAGGCGGACGCGGACGGGGCGGACGCGGAAGGCCCGGCACCGTCCGGGGAGGGGGTCGCCGACGGGGAGGCGCCGGACGACGCCGTGGTGGGGTGGTCACCGCCGTGGACGATGCCCCACCCGGCCGCGACGAGTACGCCGACGACCAGCCAGCGCCCCCAGCGCGACCCCTGTTGCCCCTCGCTCATCGCTGCCGACCCCTCCCCGGGTGCCCGTGCCCTTGTTCGACCGTCGTACTGCCGATCGTGCCGGCGACCGTGCCCGGTGGCAGGCTACTCGGCCGGCTTCTGCTCGCCGTCGAGGTTGCGCAGGAAGCCCTTGGCCTTCTCGACGCCGGTGTCGATCTGGCCGCTGTACTTGCCGTCCGTGCGGTCGTCGATCACGTCGCCGACCTTGTCCAGGCCCTGCCCGAGCACGCCGCTGTGCTCGCGGGCGAGGTCGGTGGCCTTGTCCGCGAGGTTCTTCAGACTCTCAAACATGGTGACGCTCTGCTCCTCTGACGCGTTCCTGATGGTGTGCCGACGTGGCGGGGGATCATGACCATCCTAACGACGGCCCACCAGGCGCTCGGCCGCTGCCGAAGGACGGCGGGTGACTTTGCTGGAATGGGTTTGTATGCTCCAGCCCAACTTCTACAGCCATGTAGAAGTTGGGAACCGCCACCAGGACGGAACGCGTCCCGGCACGCACAGCGGCGCGCACGCGCCGCGGCAGCCGAAACGAGCGAGGGAAGTGCGCATGGCCGGCCAGCGGGCGAGAACGCCGTACCAGGACGCGGGACCGCGCACCGAGGACCCCGCCCTGCCCGCGCAGCGCTCGCGCGCGGCCGCCCCGGCGGAGCCCGCCGCCCGCCCGCCACGGCCCGCGGCCTCCCGCCGCCGGCCGCAGGCCCGCCGGGGCGGCCGGCTGCCGGTGCTGCTCACCGCCGTCGGCCTGCCCGTCCTCGGCGGTGTCGCGGACGAACTCGGCGGCCCCGGGGTCGGCGTGCTCTTCGCGGTCGGTGCGGTCGGCGGGACGGGTGCCGCGGCGGCGCTGTGCAGCCGGGCCGGCCGCTGGTGGGTCGTCACCGCGGCCCCGCTCGTGGTGCTGCTCGGCGCCGCCGGCATCGAGTACCTGGCGAACCGGGACGCGTACCAGGGCAAGCAGCTCGGCACCGGCGCGCTGCGGTGGGTGGTGGGGGCGTTCCCGGTGATGGCGGCGGCGGTGGGGGTCGCGCTGCTGGTCGTCGCGGTCCGCATCGCGCTCGACCGCCGACGGCTCCGCAGGGCGGGCACCCCGGCCGGAAGGAGCCGTCGTGGCTGAACGCGCCGCCCGCCTCCGCCCGCGCGGCCGCGCCCCGCGCCGCGGCCCCGCCCCGCTGACCGTCGCCGGGCGCACGCTCGCCTGCACCGTCTCCATCGCCGTCCTCGGCGCCAGCGGCTTCACCTGGTACGAGTACCGCAGCCTCGACGACGGCATGACCAAGTCCACCGCGCTGAGCGAGGCCAAGAAGAACGCCCCGCCCCACCTCGACAAGTCCGTCAACCTGCTGCTGATCGGCCTCGACAGCCGCAAGGACATGGACGGCAACGACCTGCCCAAGCAGTTCGTCGAGGACGAACTGCACGCCGGGTCGAGCGAGATCGGCGGCTACAACACCAACGCCCTGATCGTCCTGCACATCCCGGCCAACGGCGGCAAGGTCACCGCGCTGTCCGTCCCGCGCGACGACTACGTGCAGACCCTCGGCGCCGACGGCAAGATGCACAAGATCAAGGAGGCCTACGGCATCGCCAAGGTGGCCGCCGAGCAGAAACTCGCCGGCAAGGGGCTCTCCAAGGCCGACCTGGAACGGCAGAGCCGCGAAGCCGGACGCTCCGCCACCATCCAGACCGTGCAGGGCTTCCTCGACGTCCCGATCGACCACTTCGCCGAGGTCAACCTGATCGGCTTCTACGACATCGCCAAGGCCGTCGAGCCGATCCAGGTCTGCCTCAACCACCCCGTCGACGATCCGATCACCGCCCGCACCGCCGCCCACGAGGGCGGCGGCACCGGCCTCAAGCTCCCCGCCGGCATCAGCTCCCTCAACGCCGCCCAGGCCCTCTCCTTCGTCCGCCAGCGCCACCACCTCGCCAACGGCGACCTCGACCGCACCCACCGGCAGCAGGCGTTCATCTCCTCCGTCGAGTACCGGCTCAAGCAGCAGGGCATCCTCAACGACTTCGGGCAGATGCAGAAGCTGTTCGGAGTGGTGAAGAAGGACGTCGTCATCGACAACGAGTGGAACATCCTCGACTTCGCCCAGCAGGCGCCCAACCTCACCGGCGGGAACGTCGAGTTCAACACCCTGCCGATCACCGGGTTCAAGACCGTCGGCGGCCAGGAGGTCAACACCGTCAACCCGGAGCTGATCAAGAAGATCGTCCGGCAGCTGTTCAACCGCGAGCCGGCCCCCGTCCAGGCCGTCCCCGCACCCACCGAGACGGCCGCCGAGACCGCCACCCCCTCGCCGTCCGCCGCCTCCCCGACCGCGACCAGGGCCGTCGTGGACGTCAACGCCGTCGCGGGCGCCGGCACGGCCGCCACCGAGTCCAAGGCCCTCACCGAACTCGGCTACCAGCCGGGGAGGATCGGCGACGCCGCCGCCAGGACCAGGGCCACCACCGTCGCCTACGGCAGCGGCGCCAAGGCCGACGCCCAGCAGCTCGCCACCCGCTACGGCGTCACCGCCACCGCGGCCGCCGTCGTCGCCCCCGGCCACATCGTCGTCACCCTCGCCGTCACCCGCACCCCCAGCCCCTCCGCCGCCGCCACCACCGGGCCGGGCGACGCGGCCACCGACCCCGCCGCCGGCCTCCCCATGCAGGGCCCGGCCGTCAAGGCCGGCGGCATCCCCTGCGTGGACTGACGGGGGCGGCGGGCGCCGCGCGGCCGCACCCACGAGGCGGTGGGCGAACCGGCCCGGCGGCCGAACCGGCCGTCACGGGAGGGGAGTCCGGCCCCGGGCGCGCTGGACGAGCAGGCCGACCAGCCACAGCAGGACCGCCGTGGCGCCCACCGCGGCCAGCACGTAGGTCGCGGGCATGTCGTCGTTGGGGTAGTGGTCGCCGGCCACGCGCACGGTGGCCGGGTCGTCCGCCGCCGCCTCCAGGGGGACGGTCATCCCGACGTGCGGCTTCTCGACCCGTTTGAGGCCGAGCGCCGACGTGCGGTAGTCGCGATCCCCCACCCGGTAGGTGACGGTGTAGAGCCAGCCGCCCTTGCGCAGGGCCGCGGCGCTGACCGTCCCGTCGACCCGCAGCGGCGCGGCGTCTATCCGGCTCGCGGCCCGCCACTGCGCGGACGCGGCGAACAGGCTCCAGCAGAGCACCAGCAGCGAGACCACCGCGCCCGCCAACGGAAGGGACCACACCCGGCGTAACACTGCCTTCATGGCCCGGACGATACCCGCCCCGTGACGGGCCGTCGGTGGCCGGGGCGCCGCCCCCTTCGAGAACGACACGGCGGTGGACTTCGCCGACGGCCTGGTGCGGGCGCCGCCGGATCAGGGGGAGGAGCCGTTCCGAGGCTTCGTCAATTCTGCTTCCTGGCAAGCCAGTAGAGCAGTGCGGCCAGACTGGTGGCCGCGCCGAGGAGGCAGACGGCCGTCCAGCCCCAGTGCTCGTAGACGAGGGTGGAGCCGATCGCGCCCGCCGCGCAGCCGGCGGAGTAGAGGAGCATGTACCCGGCGGTGAGCCGGCTCTGCGCCTCGGGGCGGACCTGGTACAGCAGGTGCTGGTTGACCACGTGCACGGACTGAAGGCCGTAGTCGATCACCACCATGGCGAGCACCAGCCACCACACCGAGTGCGGCAGCAGGGCCGCCGGGATCCAGGCGGCGAGCATGGCCAACAGGCCGATGCCGGCGGTGCGTTCGGCCCGGCCGCGGTCGGCCTGCCGGCCCGCGCGGCCGGCACCCAGGGCTCCGGCGGCGCCGGCCAGGCCGAACAGCCCGATCTGGGTGTGGCTGAGACTGAACGGCGGGGCGGCGAGCGGGAGCACCATCGGGGTGAGCAGGACGGTGATGGAGGTGAAGGTGAGCAGCGCGAGGACCGCCCGGGCGCGGAGCACGGGCTCCTCGGCGAAGAGGGTGAACACCGAGCCGATCAGCCGGGGGTAGCTGATCCGTGCGGTCTGCCTGGTCTGCGAGGTCTGCGAGGTCTGCGAGGTCTGCGAGGTCGGTGCCGACGGGCGGTGACGTTCGGCCGGGAGGACGACCGCGACGGCGAGGGCCATCGCGCCGGTGGCGACGGCGGACACCACGTAGACGGCGCGCCAGCCGGCCAGGTCGCCGATGGTGCCGGCGACGGTGCGGGCGAGCAGGATGCCGACCACGATGCCGCTGGTGACGGTACCGACCACCCGGCCCCGGTCGGCTGGCGCGGCGAGCGAGGCCGCGTACGCGACGACGACCTGGGCGACCACCGCGAGGACTCCGACGGCGGCCATCGCGGCGAGCATCAGCGGCGCGGAGGGGGCGAGCGCGACGGCGGCGAGGGCGAGCGCGACGGCGGCGAGGGCGAGCACGGAGAGCCCGAGCTGGGCGGTGGTGAGGGTGCGGCGGTTGACGTGGTCGCCGAGCGGGACGAGCAGCAGCAGGCCGAGCGCGTAGCCCGTCTGGGTGAGGGTGCCGACAAGCCCGATGGTGGCCGGGTCGATGCCGTAGTCCGCGGCGATGAGGTCGAGCAGGGGCTGTGAGTAGTAGACGTTGGCGACGGCGAGGCCGCAGGCGACGGAGAGGAGCCAGGCGGCGGCGGGTGGCAGGCCGCGTGGGGGCGCTTCGGCGGCGGTGGCGCGGGTGGGCGAGGTCATGGGCGGGACTTCCTGGTGGCGGGCGCGGCCAGACTGGTTTCAAAGTGCTACCGAGCCACCCTGGCATACTGTGGTTTCAATAAGCAACCACGCGACTCGCCGCTAGGCTGGGCGCCGACCGGTGGAAGGTGGGAGAAGTGCCGAAGCGCACCACGCACGAGGAGTCGACCTGCCCGGTCGCCCGCCCGCTCGACGTCGTCGGCGACGGCTGGACGCTGCTGATCGTCCGCGACGCCTTCGACGGGCTGCGCCGCTTCGGGCATTTCCAGAAGAACCTGGGCCTCGCCAGGAACATCCTCTCGGCCCGCCTCACCAACCTGGTCGCCAACGGGGTGTTCGAGCTCGCGCCGGCCGCCGACGGCAGCCCGTACCAGGAGTACGTGCTGACCGAGAAGGGGCGCGCCCTCTTCCCCGTGATCACCGCGCTGCGGCAGTGGGGCGACCAGTGGTTCTTCGCGGAGGGCGAGCCGCGCGCCCGGCTGGTGGAACGCGGGACGGGCGCGCCGATCGAGGCGATGGAGGTCCGCGCGGCCGGCGGCCGGGTGCTGGGGCCCGAGGACGCCGAGGTGCTGCTGCCCTGAGACGCGCCGCCGCCGCCACCGGCGGACGGGCGGCCGGTGGCGGCGGGTGGTGCGGGTGGTGTGGGGGAGTCGGGCGGATCAGCTGGGGGTGGCGCTCCCGGCCGTCGCGGTCTTCGGGGGTTCGGTGGCCGTCGCGGTGGTGCCGGGGGCCGTGCCGTTGGTGGTGCCGTTGGTGGTGTTCGTCGCGGTGGAACCGGTCGTGGTTGCCGGGGCCTTGGTGCTCGGCGTCTGGGTCGGGGTCTGGGTCGGCGTCTTGGTGGTGGACGAACCCGTGGACGACCCCGTCGAGGAGCCTGCGGACGACCCCGTGGACGAGCCGGTCGAGGACCCGGTCGAGGAGCCGGTGGACGCGGACGAGGTGCCGGTCGTCCTGGTCGTCCCGGTCGGGGTGCCCGAGGAGGTGGACGACGTTGCCGAGGCGGAGCCCGTCCCGGTCGAGGCGCCCGAGGACGTCGCCCCGGACGAGGTCGAACCCGAGGTCGTCGCCGAGCCGGACCCGGAGGTGGCCTCGGAGGACGAGGCGGAGGTCGAGTGCGACGTCGAGGCCGTGCCCGCCGGCGTGGTGGGCGTCATCTTCCCCGGCGGCGGGACGCCCGGCGCCAGCGGCCCCTTGGGCGGTCCGACGTTCCGGTCGACCACGTCGATCCGCCCGGTCAGCCGGGAGAACCAGCCGCCCGTCTCGATGTTCACCAGGATGATCTCGGTCACCGGCTGCGGCGCGGGCACCACGACGACCAGCGTGGTCGGGTGGAAGCCGGCCCATGCCTTCCCGGTGTACTTGGCGTCGCTCACCAGCACCGGCGGCTTCAGCGGGTTGCCGCAGGAGCAGCGCACCCGGGGCACGCCCTGGGAGTCCACCAGGACGGCGGTGCCGGCCTGGAGCGCGGACTGGTACTCGGCGACGGCGCCGCTCTTGTAGTTGTGGTTGGTGACCCGGGTGTCCACCCGCAGGTAGGCCGAGGTCAGCGAGCGCAGGTAGGACGGGATCTCGGACTGCTGGACGCCCGCGGCGGAGGCCCAGGCGCGGCCGGAGTCCCCGCTGGAGACCATCCCGATCAGGCGCTCGGTGTCGCAGCTGGGCTTGGTCATCGTCCCGCCGTACAGCCCGGCGGAGCTGCCCTCGACGCTGTGGATCACCGCCGGGGAGGCGGCCGTGGACCGGCCGCCCGGCCCGGACTGCGGAGCCTGGGCAGACTGCGGCGCCGGCCCGGACTGCGGTGCCTGCCCGGACTGCGGCTCCTGGGCGGGGGCGGGGGCGCTCACCCCCTGGGTTTCCACCGATGGGGTGAACGGGTCCGGCCCCGGGTCGGCCGGGGCCTGGAGGGCCACCTCGTTGGCGGCCGGCAGGGTGTCGTGGTGACCGCCGCCCTGGCTGTTCACGATCAGTACGGTGGCCACCACGGCCACCGCCAGCGTGCCGGCGGCCAATGCGAGCCCCCGCCCGGAGCGCCACCACGGCGTGTGCGGCCCCCGACCGCCGCCGGAGGACGGCCCTGACGGACCGGACGGCCCTGACGGACCGGACGGCCCTGACGGACCAGATGGACCAGACGGCCCGGAAGGCCCGGAAGGCCCGGAAGCGCCGGATGACCCGGGCGGCGGCCCGAACTGGCCGCCGCCCGACGGGGGACCGGCCAGCGGGCCGGACGGGGGGCCGTGGGGCGGCTCGCTCGGCGGGCCGGACGGGGGCGGTTGGGAACTCATCGAGGCTCCGTTTCGCAGGCGGCCGGCGGATGCGCCGACCCGGGAAGCTCCTGCCACTGGCCTCCATTTCCCCCTGGCTCCCCACCCGCCGCAACAGCAGGTGCGGGAGCCGTCGCCGAGCGTGCCCGCCGGGTGTCGGCCACCCTGGAACGCGAAGCCCGACGCACCGAGGAGGCGCCATGCAGCAGCCCACCACCCGGGTCGCGGGCCCGCCCGGCGCCCTGCGCGGCTGGCTGGACGCGCTCGCCGTGGTGCTGGCCGGGTTCGCCGCCATGGCGGCGGTGGCCGCGCTCGGCCTCTGGCTGGCCGGCGCCGACGACCTCCCGGGGGGCGGCTTCCCGGCCGTGCTGGCCGGGGCGGTGGTACTGGCCGTCGGCGGCGCCATCCAACTCGACGGCGGAGCAGGGCAGTTCGCCGCAGTGGATGCCGGGATCAGTGCCATGCCGCTGTCCGTCTCGCTGGCCGGTGCGGTGGTGATGGCCGAGGTGTTCCTGCGTCAGCTGCGTTTTCGCGCGGTGGCCGGCGGCGGCGAACTGCTCGGCCGGATCGCCCGCACGGTGGTGCTCTGGCTGGTCGCCCTCGCGCTGCTCACCCTCGGCGCCCGGCACACCTTCGTCGTCCCGCTCGGCGGCGACCTGGCACAGACCATCGGCGGCGCGCTCGGGCTCACCCCGGAGGTCGGCTTCCACGCGGACGCCCCGAGCACGATCGGCATCGGGCTGGCCTGGCTGCTCGTCGTCCTCGCGGGCACCTTCGCGGTGTCCCGGCGGGCGCCGCTGCCGCGCGCCCTGCTGCCCTACCAACTGGCCGTCCGCCCAGCCGCGTTCGCGCTCTGGCTGGTCCTGCTGGCGTACCTGGTGATCGGGCTGGCGGCCGGGGTGCTGACCGCGATCGTGCACGGCAACGCCCGGCAGACCCTGGCCGTGCTGCTGCTCGCCCTGCCCGACCTGGTCTGGCTGGCCTTCGGCGTCGGGCTCGGCGCGCAGTGGCACGGGCGGCTCAGCGGCGCGCTCGGCCTGCCGGTGCCCAGGCCGCTCGCCGAGGTGCTGCGGGCGCCGGACGGGCAGCAGGCCACCATCAGCCTGGGCACCCTCGCCGACCAGGACGCGCGCAGTTGGTGGCTGCTGCCGCTGGCCGCCGTGCTGTTGCTCGCGGCCGGTTTCCTCGCCGCGTACCGCTCGCCGCGTACCGTCCGGCTCTGGCAGCACGCCGTCCGGTTCGCCCTGGCCAGCGCGGTGACGGTGCTGCTGGTCGGGCTCTGGACCAGGGCGGACGCCGACTACGGGCTGTCGGCGCTCGGCGTCGGCCTCGGCCAGGGCGGCCTCGGCGACCTGATCGGCTCGCTCCTCGGCGGCGCCAACCCGCTGGCCGGCTTCGGCAGCGGCAGCCTCACCCTGCGCCCGGTGCTGTGGACGGCCGTCCCGCTGGCGGCGGGCTGGGGCCTGCTGGCCGGCGCGCTGGGCGCCCTGCTGGCCGCCCGCACCGGCCGCCGGGGCGAGGTCTCCAGCGGGGACGTCCCCGGTGGCGACGTCCCCGGTGGTGAGGTCCCAGGTGGCGAGGTGCCCGGGGCGGGGTGACGGCTGCCGGGCGGCGCGCGCTCAGAACGCCTCGGCGATGAGGATCGCCGCCGCCGGCAGCGCCTGGGCGAGGGCGCCGCGCCAGACCTTCGGCTCCGAGGCGAAGAGGGTGATCCCGCCGGCGGCCATGAACGCGGCGACGTAGCTGATCACGGCGCGGCCGGAGGCGGCGTGCCCGGTGTGCAGCAGGACCAGTCCGGCGACCAGGCCGAGCGCCAGGAACAGGTTGTAGAAGCCGACGTTGAAGCGCCACAGCCGGACCTCCGGCGCGTCCGCCGTGCTGCCGGTGAGCAGGAAGCGCACCCGCGGGTGGCCGTACAGGAAGCTCTCCAGCGGCCACGCGAGGAGGTGGACCGCGGCGGCGATCACGGCGAAGACCTGGCTCACGGCGTTCATGGCGGTCGGCTTCCTGAGGGGTCGGTTTCCTGGCGGGTCGGTTTCCTGGGGGGCGGTGGACGGTACGGCGCTCACCACGGCGGCGGGTGGACGACCGGGGCGGCCCACGCGGGCGGCTCGGGCACGACGGCCGCCGCGGCGAGCCCGGGGACGACCGCCTGGACGACCTGGGTCGGCGGCCCGTTCCCGCTCCCGCTCCACGCTCTCGGCGCGGCGCCGAGGCCGGGCACGACGGCGGTGGCCGCGCGCAGCTCGGCGACGAACTGCAGGCAGCTGGCGTAGCGGTCCTGGGGGGCCTTGGCGAGCGCCCGGGCCACCGCCGCCCCGACGGCGGCGGGCAGGTCGGGGCGGTGGTCGCGCAACGCGGGCGGCGGGTCGTTGAGGTGCGCCCAGAGCAGCGCCACGTCGCTCTCCCGGCGGAACGGCGGGGCGCCCGCGAGCATCTCGAAGACCACGCAGCCGAGGCCGTACTGGTCGCAGCGCCCGTCCAGCGGCTTGCCGGAGATCTGCTCGGGCGCGGCGTAGTCCAGCGTTCCGACGATCTGGCCGACGCTGGTCAGGCCGCTCAGCGAGAGGGACTTCTTGGTGAGGCCGAAGTCCGCCAGGTACAGGTGCTCGGGGTGCTCGCTGTCCGTCCCGGCGGCGACCAGCACGTTGCCGGGCTTGACGTCCCGGTGGACCAGGTCGTGGTCGTGCGCGGCGTCGAGCGCGGAGGCGATCTGCAGGGCCAGCTGGGCGGTCCGCTCGGCCGAGAAGGGGCCGCCCCGGTTCATCAGCCCGCGCAGGTCGCCGCCCTCGACGTAGCGCATCGCGATGAACAGGATGCCGTCGTGCTCGCCGGCCTCGAACACCGGGATGATGTGCGGGTGGTCGATCGCGGCGGCGGCCTCGGACTCGTGCATGAAGCGCTGCCGGAACACCTCGTTGCGGGCCAGTTCGGGGGCGAGCAGTTTGACCGCGACGGTCCGGCCGAGCCTCAGGTCCTTGGCCCGGTACACCACGGCCATGCCGCCGCGGCCGATCTCGCGCTCCAGCCGGTAGCCGGCGATCCGGCGCCCGACCATGCCGGCCGGCAGGCCGGGTGCGGACGGCCGGTCGGGGTGGTCGAGCTGGTCGGGATCGTCGGCACGGCCGGGGTGGTCGGACTTATCGGCATGGCCAGGGTGGTCTTCGGGCACCCGTTCGGCCGGGGTCACGGCGCGCCCGGCCGGGTGGGGGCGTACGGAGCGGGCGCGGGCCCCGGCGGGACGGCGGGGGCGGGCGACGGCGTGGGGGACGGCGTGGGCGACGACCCGGGCACCGGCCGGTCGGTGGCCGCGTACGTCTGGAGCTGGAGCCCGTCGCAGTAGCACCAGCGGTCGCGCACCGGGTCGAACACCCAGAGCGCCTCGGCGTCCACGACCAGGCCGATCCGCAGGCCACGGGTCCGCTCCCGGAAGGCCTCCAGGTCCAGGGCGCCCGCCGCGAGGTCCTCCAGCAGGGCCCGGTAGCGGGCCACCGCGGCCTCGGCCTCCACGAGCGCCGGGCGCGGGTCCGCCGTCCGGGCGGGCGGGCCCCCGGCGGTGGGCGGCGGCTCCGGGAGGGCGACCAGCAGCCGGCCGTCGACCCAGGCCGTCCAACCGTTGGAGCAGAGGATCTGCGCCCAGTCGCCCTGCCGGGCGACCACCCGCACCGGCAGCAGCGCGTCCAGCCGGGTGGCGGGCCGGGCCGGGTCCGGGGCCGCCCAGGTGGCCATCC
This sequence comes from Kitasatospora sp. NPDC058478, assembly GCF_042720345.1. Classification (NCBI taxonomy): domain Bacteria; kingdom Bacillati; phylum Actinomycetota; class Actinomycetes; order Kitasatosporales; family Streptomycetaceae; genus Kitasatospora; species Kitasatospora sp. NPDC058478. The sequence goes on from NZ_JBHXML010000021.1 coordinate 13,229, forward strand.
CGGCCGGCGGGGCGACGTGGGTGGGGCGGAACGCGAACTCGTCCATGGGCGGCTACATTTCCTCCGCCGCGCGAGCCCGCGGCTGCGCGCGGTCATAGCGATGGGACTCGCACCACAGGTCGCTTCCCACTGTACCGGCGGTGGTCGGCCGGGGCCCGGGGTCGCCCTTCGAGGCTCAGCGCCGCATGATCGCGGGCTCGTGCCGCCGCAGCAGGGCCAGCACCAGCAGCCCGTACGCGACCGCGAGGCCGGGCAGCACCGCGATGTCGAACAGCCAGCCGGCGCGCTCGTGGCGGAACATCGGGTCGGCGGTGATCGCGGTCGGGAAGATGCCGTGCAGCTCGACGGTGCGGGCCATCGCGGCCATGCCCCAACGGGACGGGATCAGCCAGGCGAACTGCTCCAGCCCGGGCACGCCGTGCAGCTTGAGCATCAGGCCGCTGAAGACGATCTGCACCACCGAGAGGAGCACCAGCAGCGGCATGGTGGCCTCCTCCTTGTCCACGATCGCCGAGACCACCAGGCCGAGCATCATCGCCGAGAACGCCAGCAGCGCGACCGCGATGATCAGTTCGGGCAGCTGCGGCATCACCACCCCGGTCGGCACCGCCCAGGAGAGGTCCACCCCGGCCAGGCCGACCACGGTCAGCACGGCGGCCTGGGCGACCGTGACCGTGCCGAGCACCACCACCTTGGAGACCAGGTACGCCGATCTGGACAGTCCGACCACGCGCTCGCGGCGGTAGATCGCCCGCTCCTTGACCACCTCGCGCACCGAGTTGGCGGCGCCGGTCAGCAGGCCGCCGATGCACAGCGTGAGCAGGCAGTTCACGGCGTTGTCGGGGGTGAGCCGGGAGCCGGCCATCACCCGGCACATCAGGCCGATCACGAAGGGCAGCACCACCATGATGGTCAGGAACAGCCGGTCGGCGGCGAGCACCGCGGTGTACCGGCGCACCAGGGTGCCCAGCTGGGAGAACCAGCCCTGCGGCTTCTCCCAGCCGATCGGGTCCCGCCCGGCCGCCGGTGCCTGCGCCGGCCCCGCCGCCTCCGGCGCTCCCGATGCCGCGGCCGGCGCTCCCGGCACGGCGGCCGGCGTCAGGGACACCGCCTCGGCGGCGACGTACCGCTCGTACTGCGGGGAGCTGCGGAAACGGCGCTGCCAGGCCTCGTGGTCCTCGCTCTCGAAGGCCTCGAAGGCCTCCGGCCACTCCGCGAAGCCGAAGAACGCCAGCGCCTCGCCCGGCGGGCCGTAGTAGGCCGTCCGGCCGCCGGGGGCGAGCACCAGCAGGCGGTCGCACACGTTCAGGCTCAGCACGCTGTGCGTCACCACGACCACCGTCCGGCCGTCGTCGGCCAGCCCGCGCAGCATGTGCATCACCGAGCGCTCCATGCCCGGGTCCAGACCGGAGGTCGGCTCGTCGAGGAACAGCAGCGAGGGCTTGGTGAGCAGCTCCAACGCGACGCTGACCCGCTTGCGCTGGCCGCCGGAGAGGCTGCCGATCACCTGGTCGGCCCGGCCGGCCAGGCCCAGCTCGTGGACCACCTCGACGACCCGGGCCTCCCGCTCGTGCTTCGCGGTGTCGCCGGGGAAGCGCAGTTCGGCGGCGTAGCCGAGCGCGCGGCGGACGGTGAGCTGGGTGTGCAGGATGTCGTCCTGCGGCACCAGGCCGATCCGGCGGCGCAGTTCGGCGTAGTCGCGGTAGAGGTCGCGCCCGTCGTACAGCACGGTGCCCTCGTCGGCGGGGCGCAGCCCGGTCAGGGCGTTGAGCAGGGTGGACTTGCCGGCGCCGCTCGGGCCGGCCACCGCCAGCAGGGCCTTCTCGGCGAGCGGGAAGCTCACGTCGTCCAGCAGCACCCGGTGGTCGGAGCCGACCCGGACCACCAGGTGCCGTACGTCCAGGGAGATCTCGCCGGTGTCGGTGTACTCGACCAGGTGGTCGTCGGAGAGGCAGAGCGCGGAGTGGCCGATGCCGACGATGTCGGCCGGGCCGACCGGCGCCCGCTGCACCGGGCGGCCGTTGTGGTAGGTGCCGTTGTGGCTGTCCAGGTCGACGATCTCGTAGCCGCCGCCGGGCAGTTCGCGCAGTTCGGCGTGGTGGCGGGAGACCACCAGGTCGTCCAGGACCAGGTCGTTGTCGTGCGAGCGGCCGATCCGGACCGTGCGGCCGGGCAGCTGGAGCACCGAGCTGGGGCTGCGGAAGGTGCCGGAGGCCTGCGGGGCGAGCAGGGAGGGCCGCTCGCCGGGGTCGGGGCGGGGCAGGCCGGCGAAGGTCGCGGACGGGCCGTCGGCCGGGTCGCCGAAGCGCAGCCGGGTGCCGGGGCCGATGTCCTCGCGGTCGACCCGGTGGCCCTGGTCGTAGGTGCCGTTGGTGCTGCCGACGTCCTCCAGCAGCCAGTGCCCGTCGGTGGCCCGCAGCACGGCGTGGTGCCAGGAGACCCGGGGGTCGTCCAGGACGATCTCGCTGGTCGGGTCGCGGCCGAGGTGGTAGGCCAGGGCCGGGTCGATCAGCAGCGACCCGGTGTCGGTGACCAGGACGAGGGGCGGCGCGGTGGGTGCGCCCGGGCGCTCTCCCATGCTGGGCATTCTATCGCCGCAGCAGTCCAGCGGCCTTTCCGGATCCCGGGATTGGACTGGACCACTGTGACGGCGCGGCACTATCGTTCGGCGTGCCCGCACGCCACCCGCAGAACAACCGGGGACGGAACGCATGAACAGTTGGCCGGTGTTGCGAAGATCCCGGACTGTCAGGGCCGGCCGCGCCCCCGGAACGGTGCTGCACTGCGGCCTGATGGACACCATGCTGGCGGACCTCGCCGTCTCGGTCGTGCTCTACTTCGACCAGGCGCTGGACGAGGACCGGCTGGCCGCCGGACTGGCCCGCGCACTGGACCGGGTGCCGGTGTTCGCCGGGCGGCTGCGCACCGGCGGGGGAGGCGCCCTCGAAGCGGTCTGCGACGACTCCGGCGTCCCGCTGGACGTCTACACCGTGGCCGGCACGCTCGCCGAGGCGATGGGCCGGGTGACGGCCGCCGGCTCCGAACTGGTCGATCCGGTGGACGCCCCGGCCGCGCGCGGCGGCGGCGTCCCGCTGCTCACCGTCCGGGTCACCCGCACCGGCGACGGCGGGACGGTGCTGGGATGCTCCTGGCACCACGCGATCGGCGATCTGCACAGCTTCATGCTGCTGCTGCGGATCTGGTCGGCGGCGGTCGAGGACGAGGAGCTGCCGGAGGCCGAACTGGTCGAGGACCAGGACGAGTTGCTGGACCGGGTGCTCCCGGCCGAGGACTGCGGACGGCCCGGCTTCCGGGTGCCCTCGACGGCGCAGGCGCAGCTGCTGGCCCGCGAGGTGGCGGTCGGTCCGCGGGCCAATCGGACCGTCCAGATCTACTTCGGGGACGCCGAAGTCGAGCGGATGCGCGCGGAGTTCAGTGCGACGGCCGGCCGGCGGCTCTCCTCCGGTGACGTGCTCTGCGCCCATGTCGTCAGCACCATACGGGAGTTGGACGGCGACGGGGCGGAGCGCTGGCTGACCGTACCGGTCAACGCCCGGCGCTGGCTCGGACTCTCACCCGCCCTGGTGGGCAACCTGCTGGGCGACGTCCACGTGTCGCACCGGCCCGAGGACGGCCCGGCGGTGCTCGCGGGCGCGCTGCGGGCGGCGGTCGAGGAGTTCCCGGCCGCCCACCTCAACCTGCGTTCCAACCTGGGCTTCCTGGCCTCGCTCGGCCGCTCCCGGCTGCGGGACTGCGTGCCGCTGGGCTTCGACCCGCAGGAGCGCCGGTTCAGCTTCTCGAACTGGAGCCGGTTCGGGGCCTATCGGGTGAGCTTCCAGGGGCACCGGCCGGTGTTCTTCAGCCCGGCCGCCAACTACCCTCTTCCCTGGGTGAGTTGGACGGTCGAGGGGTTCGGCGGCGCCGGCTACCTGACCACCGTGGTGCTGCCGGCCCGGCTCGCCGCCCGGGTGCGGGGGGCGGAGGGCCGGGCCGCGCTGCACCGCTTCCGGACGGCGGCGGACGAACTGCCCGTGTCGGCCGCCGCCGTCCCGAAGGTGGTCTGAGCCGCACCGCGTAGTGCGAGGCACGACGCGCGGGGTGAGCCGCGCCCCGGCCGCGCTACACGAAGGCGGCCTCGATCGCCGTCCACAGCTGCACCCGGGCGCGCAGCGCGGTGCGGACGGTCTCGGCGCACTCGTCCCACTTGGCCTGGTCGTCGCCGCACAGGTCGATCAGCATCTGCATCGCCATCGGGGTGTGCTGCTCGCCGTCCACCTCGATGTGCCGGGCCAGGTAGTCCTTGAAGACGGTGAGCACGCCGTCCGGGTCGTCGATGCCGACCACCTGGGCGAACATGTCCGGGATCAGGTCCTCGCGGCCGAAGGCGAAGGCGGCGGCCCGGCAGTGCACCGGCGCGTTCTCGATGATCGACCAGGTGGTGCCGGTGAAGTCGACGGCGGCCTGCGGCACCGCGGCGGCCTTCAGCGCCTCCGGGACGGCGGTGCCGGTGCCCAGCAGCCCCAGGAACTCCTCCACCGGGCCCGGGTCGGCGCCGGCCTGCCGCATGCCCTCGACGTACAGCTCGAAGTGGCTGGTGTAGCCCTCCCCGAGTTCGTCGCTCTCCTCGACCAGCACGATCTCGTTGATCAGCCGGCGGCTGGCGGTCGGCCCGCTCGGGACCCACGGGACCTCGACGCTGGTGAGGTCGCGCTGCAGGCTCTTCAGCAGCGACATGAAGTCCCAGACCGCGAAGACGTGGCTGTCCAGGAAGGTGCGGACGCGCCCGATGCTGGTCAGCCCGCCGTACACGCCGTGGCCGACCACCTCGCGGCGCAGCGGGTCGATGGCCTGCTGGAGGCTGGTCAGGCCGGGGTGCGAACGGTCCCAGTGGTAGCGGTTGGTGGACAAGGCGGCTCCTTCTGCTCGGGGGTCTCGGGGGTCTCAGGGGTGCTTGAGGACGGCGTGCAGGGCGTGGCGCAGTTGCTCGCGGCCGGGCTGCAGGGCGCGGTCGAGGGCGGGGGCGAACGGCAGGACGGTGCCGTCGGGGCGGGTGACCCGGCGGGGCGGGGCGATCAGGCGCATCTCCTCGGAGGCGGTGGCCAGCACCTCCGCGGCGAAGCCGCAGCTGCGGTTGGAGTCGTCGAAGACGACCAGCCGGCCGGTGCGTTCCAGCGAGGCGGCGAGCGCGGCCCAATCTAGGGGGTACAGCGTGCGGGGGTCGAGGACTTCGACCGAGATGTCCTCGGCGACCTCGTCTGCCACGGCGAGCGCGTCGTGCACCAGGTGTCCGACGGCGACCACGGTGACGTCGGTGCCGGGGCGGTGGATCCGGGCCCGGCCGAGCGGGATCGGCGCGAGGTCCCAGGTGACGGTCTCGCGCACCGGGAGGGCGGCGGCGGGCGCGAACACCACGACCGGGTCCGGGTCGCGGATCGCCGAGCGCAGCAGCCCGTAGGCGTCGGTCGGGGTGGCGGGCACCACGGTCTTCACCCCGGTGTGCGCGAACAGGCTGTACGGGTGGTCGGAGTGCTGCCCGGCCCAGCCGTCCCGGGAGCCCGATCCGGGCACCAGGCAGGTCAGCGGGACGCTCGCCTGCCCCCCGGTCATCAGCGAGAACTTGTGCGCCTGGTTGACGAGTTGCTCGAAGACCAGGAACAGCAGCGAGGGGATCTGGAACTCCAGCACCGGGCGCCGCCCGGCGAGCGCCGCGCCGATCGCCATGGCGGTGAAGGCCTGCTCGGACAGCGGGGTGTCGACGATCCGCTCGGGCCCGAAGCGGTCCAGCAGACCGAGCGTCGGGCCGGCCATCCCGGCGCCGATGTCCTCGCCGAAGACGCAGACCGCCGGGTCGGCGGCGAGTTCGTCGGCGATCGCCCGGTTGAGGGCCTTGGTGTACGAGAGCCTGGTCATGCCACCGCCCCGGCTCGGGGCCGCAGGCCGTCGGCGTACAGGTGGTCCGACGCGCCGGCCGGGTCGGGGTGTTCGGAGGCGAGAGCGAACTCCTCGGCGGCGGCGAGCTGGCGGGCCACCGCGTCGTCGAGTTCGGCGACGGCCGGCTGCTCCAGCTGGGCGGCGGCCCGGGGGAGCGGGTCGCGGGCGCGCCAGGCCTCGACCTCCTCGGGGGTGCGGTAGTGCAGTTTCATCCGGCGTTCCATGGTGTGGTGGCCCTCGTAGCGGTAGGTGCGGCATTCCAGGAAGCCGGGGCCGCCGCCGGACCGGGCCCGCTCCACCGCGCGCAGGGCGGCGGCGCGGACGGCCTCGGTGTCCATGCCGTCCACCTCCTCGGCGGGGATGCCGAAGGCGGCCGCCCGCCCGGTCGCGCTGCCCGCGACCGCGGTGGCGGCGGGCAGGGTGGTGGCGTAGCCGTTGTTCTCGCAGACGAACACCACCGGAAGCTGCCACATCGCGGCGAGGTTGAACGACTCCAGCAGCACGCCCTGGTTGAGCGCGCCGTCGCCGAAGAAGGCCACTGCCACCCGGCCGTCCCCGGCCTGCCGGGCGGCCCAGGCGGCGCCGACCGCGATCGGGGCGCCGGCGCCGACGATGCCGTTGGCGCCGAGGATGCCCAGCGAGAGGTCGGCGGCGTGCATCGAGCCGCCCCGGCCGCCGTTCAACCCGTCGACGCGGCCGGCGAGTTCGGCGAGCAGCCGGTGCGGTGCGGCGCCCCGGGCGAGTACGTGGCCGTGGCCGCGGTGGGTGCTGGTGAGCCGGTCGGCGGGGCCGAGCGCCGAGCAGACGCCGACCGCGACGGCCTCCTGCCCGATGTACGGGTGGATGCCGCCGGGGATCGCGCCGGCCTTCACCAGGCCGAGCGCCAGCTCCTCGAAGCCGCGGATCAGCCGCAGCATCCGGTAGCGCTCGGCCGGCGTGTCCAGCGGCGCGGTGCCGGGAGCAGCGGCACCGGGAACCGCGGCGTCGGGAGCCGCGGTGCCGGGGGGCACGGTCGCCGGGGGAGCCGTCACCGGGCCCCCCGCCAGATGGTCGGGCAGAACTGCGGGTCGGCGTAGTCGGGCCGGCCGTCGGCGGTACGGCGCACCAGCACGTCGTGGTTGTACACCACCGGGCCGCCGTCCGCCCGGGTGTGGTGGCGGTACTCGTTCGCGCCGTCCTGAAGGTGCAGCGAGACGGCCCGGCGCGGGAAGGAGGCCAGGTTGGGGCCGCTGCCGTGGTAGGTGCGGCAGTGGTGGAAGGACATGTGGCCGCGCGGGATGTGCATCGGGACGGTGCGCACCTGCTGCCCGTTGTGGGCGGCGTTGGCGGCCAGGATGTCGTCGAGTTCGGTGCGGTTGCGGTCGGCGAAGTGGCGGGTGGAGTCCTCGCCGGAGTCCAGCTCCCGCCAGCGGTGGCTGCCGTCCACCATGGTGATGGTGCCGTTCTCCTCGCGGCAGTCGTGGAACGGGATGAACGCGGTGAGCATCTCCTCCGAGGTGGAGGTCTGCCAGTAGTGCTTGTCGAAGTGCCAGGGCACCTGGTTGCTCGGCTCCCCGGGCACCGGCGGCTTGTAGATCAGGGTGGCCTGGAACACCCGGATCTCCTCGGCGCCGGCCAGCAGGGCGGCGACCGCGCCGATCAGCGGCTTGCGCAGGATCGCGCCGATGGCGTCGCTCTCGTAGTGCACGTAGTCGTTGTGCCGCTGGATCGGGCCCTGCGAGGGCTCCCAGGCGGCCAGGCGCGGCGGGCGGGCGGGCAGTTCGCGGTCGCGGTGGCCGCCGTAGTAGAGCTCGGTGGCGGCCTGGAGGGTGTCCAGTTCCTCGTCGCTGAACAGCTTCCGGGACAGGTACCAGCCGTGCTCGCGGTAGTGGGCCACCTCCTCGGGCGTGGGCAGCAGGGCGTGTTCGGCCTCGCTGAGGCGGAACTCGACGGCGGTGGTCATGGGGTGTGCCCCTTCTTGAGGTGTGGGCGGCGGTCAGACGGCGGCGTCGGAGCTCTGCCGCTCGACGGCCTCGTACAGGGCCTTGATGTTCGCGGTGCCGAAGGTGCCGGCGCCCTGGCGCTCGATCAGCTCCAGGAAGTACGTCCGCCGCGGGTGGGTGGAGCGGACGAAGATCTGGAACAGCTGGCCGCCGTGGTCCTGGTCGACGAGCACGTGCAGGTCGCGCAGGGTCTCCACCGGGATGGCCGTCTCGCCGAACCGCTCGGCCAGGGCGTCGAAGTAGGCGCCCGGGGTGCTCAGGAACTCCACGCCGTTGGCCCGGGCGGTCCGGACGGCAGTGGCGATGTCGCCGGTGCGGAAGGCCAGGTGCTGCACTCCGGCGCCGTCGTGGGAGGCCAGGAACTCGTCGATCTGGCCGGGCCGCCGGGTGGTGTCCGGCTCGATCAGGGTGAAGGTGACCTCGCCGGAGGCGCTCTGCACCACGCTGGAGTCCATGGCCTGCTGGCCGACCTCGATGTACTCGCCGAAGATCCGGTGGAAGCCGAGCGCGGCCTCGCAGAACCGTACGGCGTCGGCGAGTTCGCCGGCCGGGACGCAGATCGCGACGTGGTCCAGGGCGTCCAGCAGGCCCGGCTCGTCGGCGGGTTCGGCCGTGGGCAGCGGCACGAACCGCAGGGCGGTGTCGCCGAAGCCGGCGATCAGCCCGCCGGCCCGGTCCAGCACGCGGGCGCCGTGCCGCTCGGCGCGCTCCAGCGCGGCCTGCGGGTCGGTGCAGGCGAGGGCGAGGGCGGCGACGCCGTCCCCGTGCCGGGCGACGAAGCCGGCCACCGGGTGGTCGGGGTCGGCGGCGGAGGCCAGGTGCATCCGGATCGAGCCCTGGCGCAGCCGGATGGTGCGGGCGCCGTCCGGTGCGGTCGCCGGGGCGTCGGCGGTGAAGTCGAAGTCGGCGCAGAGCCCGGCCGCGGTCTTGTCGGCGTCCGCGCAGTGGAACTCGACGTGGGTGATGGACTGGATGGACAACGGGATCTCCCCCGGAGGGATGGAAGGGCGTGGATCGGCGCGCTACTTGGCGGCCCGGGTGGACGCCGGGCCGAGGATCAGGCTGAGGTTGTGGCCGCCGAAGGCGAAGGCGTTGCTCAGCGCGGCGCGCACCGGTGCGGACCGGGCCCCGCCCCGGATGTGGTCCAGGTCGCAGGCCGGGTCGGGGTCGGTCAGGTTGAGTGTCGGCGGCAGCGTCCCCCTCGCCACCGCCAGGGCGGTCACCACCGCCTCCAACGCGCCTGCGGCGCCGAGGAGATGGCCGGTGGCGCCCTTGGTGGAGCTGACCGCGGGCGGGTGCGCGCCGAAGACGGCATGCAGGGCGGCGGTCTCGGCCACGTCGCCGAGCTTGGTGCCGGTGCCGTGGGCGTTCACGTAGTCGATGTCGCCCGGTGCCAGGCCCGCGTTGGCGAGCGCGGAGCGCATCGCGTCGGCGGCGCCGGAGCCGTCGGGGCGGGGCATGGTCGGGTGGTGGGCGTCGGTGGAGGCGCCCCAGCCGATGACGTCCGCGTACCCGGCGGCGCCGCGGGCGTCGGCGTGGTCGGCACGTTCCAGGACGAGGACGGCGCTGCCCTCGCCGAGCACGAAGCCGTTGCGGCGGGTGTCGAAGGGCCTGCTGGCCTGCTCCGGATCGTCCCAACCCTGGGCGAGCGCACGGGCGTTGGTGAAGGCGGCGGCGATGGTCGGGTGCAGCGAGGACTCGGTGCCGCCGCACACCACCACGTCCGCGTCGCCGGAGCGGATCAGCCGCAGCCCCTCGGCGACGGCCTGGGCGCCGGCCGCGCAGGCCGTCACCACGGCCGAACTGTAGCCGCGGATCCCGTGTTTGATGGCGATCCGGGCGGTGGCCATGTTGGAGAGCATGCCCGGCAGCAGGTACGGGCTGACGCCGGGGCGGCCGCGTTCCAGCCGGCGGTGCGACTGCTGCTCGAAGGTCTCCAGTCCACCGCCGCCGGTGGCCAGCACCACGGCGGTGCGGTGCGGGTCGGCGTCCCGGCCGACGACCAGGCCGGCGTCGGCGAGCGCGTCGTCGGCGGCGGCCAGGGCGAGCAGCACGAATCGGTCCACGCAGCGGGTCTCGGTGGGCGGCAGCACCTCGCGGCCGTCCACGGCGGGGGCGATCCCGGCGGCGGGCAGCCAGCCGTGCGCGGCGTGGCCCTCGGGGACGGCGGTCAGTCCGGAGCGCCCGGCGTTGAGCGCGTCGAACACCTCGGCGGGCTTGCGGCCGAGCGGCGAGACCAGGCCGAGGCCGGTGACGACGGCGCCCTCGCGGCGGGTCATCGGGCACCGGCCGCGGCGTCGAGGTAGCGCTGGCGCAGCAGCACCTTGCGGACCTTGCCGGTGGGGCCGAGCGGGATGTCGTCCCCGGAGACGACCAGCACCTGGCGCACGGTCGCGGCGGCGGCCTCGTCCAGGGCGGCGATGACGTCCTTGGTCCGGTCGGCGGTCGGGTCGGCGTCGGCGGTGAGGATCAGCAGCACGTCGGTGACCACGCGCTCGCCGTCCCGCACGGCGACCACCGTGCAGTCCGCCACGTCCGGGCGGGCGGCCAGCACCCGCTCCTCCGACATGGCGGTGAACAGCCGCTTGCCGTCGCCGAGTTCGACCGAGTCGACGGCCCGGTCGACGTGGTAGTAGTAGCCCTCCTCGTCCCGGTACATCAGGTCGCCGGTGAGGAAGCGGCCGCGGATCCGGGTGCGGAAGGTGGTGGCCGAGTCGTTCCAGTAGCCGAGTGCCAGGGTCGGTGAGGAGGTGGCGAGTTCGCCGACCTCGCCGGGGCCGAGCGGCTCGCCGTCCGGGCCGACCACCTCGCAGTCGACGAAGGCGTGCGGGCGCCCGACGCAGCGCCCGTAGCGCTCGGTGCCGGGGCCGTGGGTGATGAAGAAGTGCGAGTGGCCCATCTCGGTGGAGCCCAGGCCGTCGACGAACAGCGAGCCCGGCGTCCGGGTGCGGCCCGCGCGGGTGACGGACTCCCGGCTGCCGACGGCGATCAGGCGGCGGATGTGCACCTCGTGCGCGCAGTCGCCGGTGTTCCACCACAGGGCGACGGTGGCGAGGTCCCGGGCGGCGAGGTCGTGGTGGGCGAGTTCGGCCCAGGTGGCGGCGAAGCCGATCACCCCGGTGGGCCGCCACTGCTCGATCGCGTCCAGCACCCCGGCGCCGGACTGCCGTGACAGCACGGCGAGTTCGGTGTGCGAGCTGAGCGCCAGGTTGAGCGCGATCAGGGTGGCGGCGTGCGGCGCGGGCAGTGCGCTGAGCATCCGGTCCTGGCCCTGCGGGCGGGGCAGCCGCAGCCGGTGGCGGATCGCCGCGTACAGGCTCGCGTGCGAGTGGACGACGGCCTTGGGCATTCCGGTGGTGCCGGAGGAGTGGGTGATCGCCACCGGGTCGCCGGACCAGTGCCGGTACGGCTCGGGGGCGGCATCCGGGTCGCCTGTGCCGAGGGTGGAGATCTCGGGCAGCAGCGGCGCGCCGGGGTCGTGGCCGGCCAGCGCGGCCAGGTGGGCCGGGTCGGCGAGGACGCCGACGGCGCCGAGGCGGGCGATGTAGCGGGCGGCCCGCTCGCCGTCCACGTTGGGGTTGAGCAGCGCGGGGATGGCGCCGAGCCGGGTCAGGGCGAGGAAGGCGAGCACGTGGTCGGCGGCGTCGCTGGCGAAGACCACCACCGGGTCGCGCCGGGTGATGCCGAGGGCGTGCAGGGCGGCGGCGCGGGCCCGGACGGCGCGGTCGAGCTCGCGCAGGGTGAGCGGCTGCCAGGCGGGGTGGTCGTCCACCGGGGTGTCGAAGGTCAGCAGCGGTTCGTCGAGGCCGAGGCCGAGTGCGAGCCGGGCGGTCAGGACGTTGCCGGCGCCCACGTCGGGGTCGTCCGCGATCAGGCTGCGGACACTGCGGATGGTCACGGGGTGGATCCCTCCCTCGGGGCCGGAGACGGCCCGGGCGGCTGATCGGTTGGCGTGGGTCGGACGGCCGCGCGGGCGGCGACGGGTGTCGGCGAGTGCTCGGTGGGCTGTCGGCGGGTGCGACGGGGCCTGGGTGGGTGACGGGGCCGGGTGCTGGTCTGCCGGGTGCGGCTGCTTCAGTCGTCGGGCCTCGTCCGTGGGTACGGCCGGCGCTGGCCGGACGGTTCAGCCGGTGACTGAGGAGGTGACTGAGACGGTGACCGGGACGTCAGCCGGTGACCAGGACGGCCACCGCGTGTCCGGCGGCCTCGCCCGGTTCGTCGTCGCCCGGTTCGGCGGCGATGACCAGCACCCGGTCGGCGTCGCCGTCCGCGAGGAGCAGCGCCGCGAGGTCGAGCGCGTCCGCGGGCACCTGCCCGGGGACGGCGTGGGCCGGGCTGATCGCCACGACGGGGCCGGTCAGGCCCCAGCGGGCGGCGATGTGCCCGAGGACGGCGTTGGGGTTGGACTGGAAGAACAGCAGGGGTGCGGGGCGCCGTCCGGGTTCGGCGCTCCGGTCGATGGCCCGCGCGGTAGCGCGGTCGCCGCCGGCGCTGGCCAGCAGCAGTGCGGTCCGCCCGGGGGCGGGCGGGGCGCCGTGGTGGGCGCGCAGGCAGCGGTCGGCGGTGTCGGCGACCAGCGGGTTGAAGCCGGAGGCGGCGAAGCCGGGCAGCGGTGGCGGCGGGCCGGCCAGGTCGGGGTCGGCCGAGCCGGGGTCGGGTCGGCGGGCCTCGGCGAGGACCCGCAGCCGGGCGGCGGCCGGGGCGGGTGCGGCGCCGACGTTCGTGGCGTCGGGCTCTGTGGCGTCGAAGTCTGTGGCGTCGCTGGTCATGGTGTGGGTGCCGGGGTACGGGGTCGGCGCCGTCGGGCGGCGGACGGCGGGCGGGGGCCGGTGGCCGGTCATGCGGGGGCCACCAGCAGGGCGGTGTTGGCGCCGCCGAAGGCGGAGTTGAGGCTGAGCGCGTAGCGGGGGCGGGCGGCGCGGGGGCCGTCCAGGACGAGGTCCAGGCCGACGTCCGGGTCCGGGCCGAGCCAGCCGGCGTTGACCGGGAGCAGTCCGGTGCCCAACGCGCCGATGGTGACGGCGAGTTCGAGCAGGGCGGAGGCTTCCAGGGCGTGCCCGTGGACGGATTTGCTGGAGCTGACCGGGAGTTCGGCGGTGTGCGCGCCGAAGACCCGGCGCAGCGCGCTCGCCTCGGCCTGGTCGGCGAGGGTGGAGCCGGTGCCGTTGGCGTTGACGTAGCCGACCTCGGCCGGGGCGACGTCGGCGCGGGTGAGCGCGGCCTCGACGGCCCGGGCGACTCCGGCGCCGTCCGGTTCGGGGCGGCACACGTGGTGGGCGTCCCCGGCCCGGCCCCAGCCGGCCAGCCGGGCGAGGGCGGCGGCGCCGCGCCGTTCGGCGGCCGGGGCGGCCTCGACCAGCACGGCGGCGGCCGCGTCGCCGAGCAGGGTGCCCGTGCGGCCGGTGCTGAACGGGCGCAGCTCGCCGTCCCGGGCCAGCGCGCGGCCGGCGTCGAAGACGGCGAAGACGCCCGGCTCGACCAGGTGCCCGGCCGCGACCAGGACCCGCTCGTGCCGCCCGGTGGCGACCAGCGCCGCGGCGTCCGCGACGGCGGTCGCGGCTGCCACGCAGGCGCCGGTGTACACCCGGGTGACGCCCGCGGTGCCCCAGGCGGCGCGGACGCCGGCGGCCACCGCGTCGGCGGTGCCCCTGGTCCGTTCGTCGCTGTGCAGGGCGAGCAGGACGGGCGTGTCCGCGCCGTCGGCGGCGGTCAGTCCGGCCTGGCGGCAGGCCTGGCCGACGGCGTCGAGCACCGCGCGGGCCAGCGGGAAGGTGTGCGCGAGCGGCACGTCGTCGGGTAGCAGGGCGGCCCGGGTGGTGCGGCGGGCGCTCACGTCGAAGCGGGTGACCGGGCCGAAGGCGGTCTTGCCGTGGGCGGCGGCCTCGGTCAGCGGGCCGAGTCCGCGCCCGGCGGCGCTGAGCACGCCGAGCCCGGTGACCACCGGCCGGCCGCGCGGCCGGTGCGCGGAGGGCGCGCCGGTGGTCATGGCCGGGCGCCCACACGTTCGGCCAGGACGGCCGCGCGCAGCAGTTCGGTGGCGTCGTCGACCGTCCGGACGGCGCCGAAGCGGTCGTCGTCGAGGTCCACCTGGATGTCGTAGCGCTGTTCGAACTCGGCTATGAGCCACGTGAGTTCGAGCGATCCGAGGTCATCGGGCACGGTGTCGGCGGCGCGCTGCCCGAACGCCGCCAGCATCGCGCGGACCTCGGCCCGGTCGGGGAGGGCGGAGCCGCTCACGCCGGGCTGCCGGCGGTGGCGGTGGCAGTGGCTGCGCTGGCGTCGATCCGCTTGACGACGTCGGCGGTGAACTCGTCGAGCGTCATCAGCGCGGTGGTCTCCATCTCGTCGAGGTCGAACTTGATCCCGAACTCGTCCTCGACCTGCACCGACAGCTCGGCCAGCGCGAGCGATTCGAGGTCCAGCCCGGCCGGGCCGAGGTCGGTGTCCCCGGTGACCTCGGAGACGTCGTACTGCATCTCGGTGAGCGAGGCGAGGACGAACTCGCGGACGCGGTCCTGCATGGTGTGGCTCCTTGTCGGGGTGCGTGCGGTGGATCAGAGCGCGGCGGCCGTGGCGGTGCTGCGCAGGGCGGCCGGGTCGCGCAGGAGTTTTCCGGTGGCGGTACGGGGGAGTCGGGGCAGCAGGGCGAGCCGTCGCGGCCGCTTGTAGGCGGCGAGCCGGCGGGCCAGCCCGTCCTGGACGAGGGCGAGGTCGGCGTCGGGTTCGGTGGCGAGGTAGGCCTCGATCGCGCCGTCCTCGAAGACCACGACGGCCTCGCGGACCTCGGGCAGCGCGGTGAGCGTCTGCTCGATCTCGGTGAGGTCGACCTTGAGGCCGCCGATCGAGACCTGTGAGTCCAGCCGGCCGAGGACGGTGACCAGGCCGGTGGCCGGGTCGAGTTCGGCCGCGTCGCGGGTGTGCAGCCAGCCGTCCGACCAGCGGGTCGGGTCGTCCAGCCCCGGGTAGGGCGAGGCCTCCGTGCCGATCCGCAGCTCGCCCGCGACCAGCCGCAGCCGCATCCCGTGGACGGGCTGCTTGGCCGGGTGGAGCGCGCCGGACAGGTCGGTGGCGATGACCCCGGTCTCGGTCATCCCGTACATGGTGCCGAGCGGGACGCCGTAGCGGTCGGCGAACAGCGCGGGCAGGCCCGGGCGGACCAGTTCGCCGGCCACGATCATCCGCCGCAGCCCCGGCAGCGCCGGGGGATTGACGGCGCCGGCCAGCAGTTCGGCGTGGAAGGGCACCCCGATGACGGTGGTCGGCCGGTCGCCGGCGGCGACCGCGGCGAGGATGCCCGCCGCCGTCATCCGCTCGGGCACGGCGAGCGCGACCCGCGCGTGCAGACTGTTGAGCAGTCCGCCGACCAGGCCGAGCACGTGCACCACGGAGGACAGCAGGACGACCCGCTCGCCCTCGCCGGGGAACTCCACCAGCCTGTGGTAGCAGTCGAGTTCGCGGAGCAGGTCGGCGGCCGTGCGGGCGATGACCTTGGCCGGGCCGGTGGATCCGGAGCTGAGCTGGATCAGCGCGTGCCCGGTGCGGGCCGGGAGCCCGTCCGGCAGTCGGACGGCCACCGGCTCGACCTCGGAGAAGCCGCGCAGAGCGGCCGCGGGCCGGTGGGCGGAGCCTACCAGGACCTGCGGGGCCAGCCGCGCCACCGCCGCGTCGACCTCGTGGTCGGTCAAGCGGTGGTCGAGCAGGGCCACTTGGGCACCGAGCCGCCAGCACGCCAGCAGCACCGTGACGAACGCCACCGAGGGCGGCAGTCGTAGCGCGGCGGTGCCGCCGGGGCCGAGTCCGGCCGCGGCGAGGTGCGCGGCCTGTTCGTCGACCAGGGCGCGCAGGGCGTCCCGGTCGAGTGGTCCGCCGAGATGCAGGCACTCCTCGCCTCCGGGACCGGCCAGCAACAGCCGGTCGACCCAGGCGTCCGGGGCGTCGGCGTGCGGCGGCGAGGAAGGCGGAAGTGAAGAGGGGGAAATGCCGGTCAACACCGCTCCACACAAGTGAGGGGATTTGACATGAACGCCGTTCACAACCAAAACGGTCAATTCCGTTGCCAGACGATTGCACAGACGTTTGGTCAAATCAAGGTCTATACCAATGCGGTTGTTGCTCCTACGCTGCCGAACCGGGGCTGGTCCACGCGTGGCCGCCCGGAATCGAGGACGCCCGTGGGAGAACTCACGCTGGCCGGGATGGAGCACGCCGCGCGCGCGCAACTTTCCCCGGAAATATGGGACTTCATCGAGGGTGGCAGCGGCACGGAACGCACCGTGGCGGCGAACCGGGAAATGTTCGCGCGCTATGCACTGCGCCCGCGCACGATGGTCGACGTCTCCGACTGCTCGCCCGGGCGCACGCTGCTCGGCGCGCCGCTCGGCCTGCCGGTCGGCATCGCCCCGATGGCCTACCACCGGCTGGTCGACCCGGAGGGCGAGACCGCCACCGCGCGCGCCGCCGGCCGCGCCGGGGCCCTGCTGGTCGCCGGCATGTTCGCCAGCCGCACCCTGGAGGAGATCGCGGCCGCCGCCACCGGCCCGCTCTGGCTCCAGCTGTACTGGCTGCGCGAACGCGCCGCGCTCGCCGCCCTGGTCGAACGCGCCGAGGCGGCCGGCTACTCCGCGCTCGTCCTGACCGTGGACGCCCCCAGGATCGGCCGCCGCCTGCGCGACCTGCGCAACGGCTTCGCGATCCCGCCCGCCGTCCGCGCCGTCAACCTGGACCAGGACCTGATGTCCGCCAGCCACCGCGTGACGGACGGCGGTTCGGGCATCGCCGAGCACGCCCGCGAACAGTTCGACCCCACCCTGACCTGGGCCGACCTCGACTGGCTGCGCGCCCGCACCCGGCTGCCGCTGGTCCTCAAGGGCATCCTGACCGCCGAGGACGCCCGGCTCGCCGCCGAGCACGGCGCCGACGCCGTCGTGGTCTCCAACCACGGCGGGCGGCAACTCGACGGCGCACTGCCCTCCCTGGCCGCACTGCCCGAGGTCGTCGACGCCGTACCCGCCGACCTGCCGGTGCTGCTCGACGGCGGGGTGCGCACCGGCGCCGACATCGCCGTCGCGCTCGCCCTCGGCGCCCGCGCCGTCCTGGTCGGCCGTCCGGTGCTCTGGGGCCTCGCCACCGAGGGGGAGGCCGGCGTGCACCGCGTCCTCGACCTGCTGCGCGAGGAACTGGAGCACACCATGGCCCTGTTGGGCCGCCCCCGGCTCGCCGACCTGGACCGCACGGCCCTCGCCCCCTGGCCCTGCCCGGCCCGCTGAACCGCGCACCGCCCGCACCACGTTGTCCTTACTGGATGGAGAACAGCAGATGACCGAACCGACCCCCGAGACCGAACGCAACGACCCCTTCCCCGGCTGGGACTGGGACGACCCCGACGGCCTCGCCACCCGCCTGGACGCCTTCAGCGAGCAGGTCGCCACCTGCGACACGCTCGAAGCGCACCCCGGCGGGCTGCCCCGCGACCACGCCGGATTCCGCGAACTCGGACTCACCGGGATCGAGTTCGCCGCCTTCCGGACCGCCCACCCGGAAGGGCTCGGCAGCGACCTCACCGCCCTGCGCAGCCCCGGCGCCGCCACCGAACCCGGCACCCTCTACCGGATCGACGGCGACCGCTGGTTCACCCAGCTCGACATCGGCCGGCCGCTGCCGTTCGCCGACGCCAGCGTCGACTGGGTCTACGCCGAGCACCTGATCGAGCACGTCACCATGCCGGTCGCGGTCGGCTGGCTGCGCGAGGCCCGCCGCGTCCTGCGCCCCGGCGGCGTGCTGCGCCTCACCACCCCGGACCTCGCCCGCTACCTGGCCGGCTACGCCAACGGGGACGGCTTCCTCGCCAAGCACCGCCGCCGCCTCACCACCCTCGGCTTCGGCCCGCCGATGCCCGCCCGCCCGGCCTTCCTGGTCAACCAGATCTTCCGTTACTACGGGCACCAGTGGATCTACGACCTGGACGAGCTGCGCCACGTCCTCGCCCTCGCCGGCTTCGAACCGGAGCGGATCCGCCACTGCGCCTACCGCCAGGGTGCCCGCCCCGACGTCGCCGACCTCGACACCGCGTTCCGCACCGACGAGACCGTCTACGTCGAAGCCGACCGTTAGGCCCGTAGACCCATAGGCTCGCCAGGCCCTCGGGTCCTTGGGCTCATAGCCCCCTGGACCCTGGGCCCCCGCCGACGCCTCCGCACCGGATCTGTACCGAACGGGACCACCCCATGCCCCTGCACCCCCAGGCCGAGGCGCTGCGCGCCCGGCGCGCGAGCAGCGGTGCGCCGCCGCTCTACACCCTCACGCTGGCCGAGGCCCGCGCCGCCGACCTCGCCGACATCCGCGCCGCGGCCGGGAGCCCCGAGCCGGTCGCCGCCGTCGAGGAGCACCGCATCCCCGGACCGGGCGGCGAACTCGCCCTACGGCTCTACCGTCCCGAGCCGCCAGGCCGTCAACTTCCTGCCCTGCTCTATCTGTTCGGCGGTGGGTGGGCCCTCGGCTCGCCCGACACCAGCGACGCGATCTGCCGCCGGCTGACCAACGCGGCCGGCTGCGTCACCGTCTCCGTCGGCTACCGGCTCGCCCCCGAACACCCCTTCCCCGCGGCCGTCCAGGACTGCCGCGCCGCGCTGTACTGGCTCGCCGCACACGCCGGCGAACTCGGCGTCGACCCGGGCCGGCTCGCCGTCGGCGGCGACAGCGCCGGCGGCAACCTCACCGCCGCCCTCACCCTGATCGCCCGCGACGAGAACGGCCCGGCCCTGCGCCACCAGCTGCTCGTCTACCCCAACACCGACCACGCCGCCGACACCCCCTCGCTGCGCGAGCACGACGACCCGATGCTCTTCAACCGCCGCTCGGTGGACTGGTACTGGGGCCACTACCTGGCCGACCCCGCCGACGGCGCCCACCCGCACGCCTCCCCGCTGCGCGCCCCCGGCCTGGCCGGACTGCCGCCCGCGACCGTCATCACCGCCGAGTACGACCCGCTGCGCGACGAGGGCGAGCAGTACGCCGAGGCGCTGCGCGCGGCCGGGGTACCGGTGGAGAGCCGCCGCTACGACGGCATGCCGCACGGTTTCTTCGCCATGACCGGCACCCTGGACGCGGCCGCCGACGCCCAGCGCTACGCCGCCGAGCGGCTGCGCGAGGCCCTGCGGTGAGCGCGCCCGAGCCCCTGCCCCTGGCCGACCTGCACGCCAGCCTGGCCGACCCGCTGCTGGACGCGATGACCTTCCTCAACGAGGTCACCACCCGCTACCCCGACGCCGTCTCCTTCGCCCCCGGCCGCCCCTACGAGGGCTTCTTCGAACCCGAGGACGTCCCCGCCTACCTGGACACCTACCTCGCCCACCTGGCGGCCCGCGGCCTCGACCGGGACGCCGTGCGCACCGCGCTGTTCCAGTACGGCCCCACCAAGGGGATCATCGCCGACCTGGTCGCCCGCACCCTCGCCAACGACGAGGGCCTGGCGGTGGCCCCCGAGGCCCTGGTGCTGACGGTCGGCGCCCAGGAGGGCATGCTGCTCACCCTGCGCGCCCTGTGCGCCGGCCCGGACGACGTCCTGCTGGTCAGCTCGCCCTGCTACGTCGGCGTCACCGGCGCCGCCCGGCTGCTCGACCTGACCACCCTGCCCGTCCCCGAGGGCCCGGCTGGCGGCCCCGACCCGGAGGCCGTGCGCGCCGCCGCCCGGGCGGCGCGGGCCGAGGGCCGCCGCCCGCGCGCCCTCTACGTCGTCCCGGACTTCGCCAACCCCTCGGGCACCAGCATGCCCGTCGCGGCCCGCACCCGGCTGCTGGAGACGGCCGCCGAGGAGGGCCTGCTCGTCATCGAGGACAACCCGTACGGCTTCTTCGCCCGCGACCCGGGGGAGCGGCCGACGCTCAAGGCGCTCGACCGCCGCCGCCAGGTGGTCTACCTGGGCTCCTTCGCCAAGACCTGCTTCCCCGGCGCCCGCCTCGGCTACGTCGTGGCCGACCAGGAGGTGGCCGGCCCCGGCGGGCGGCGCACCCTGCTGGCGGACGAACTGGCCAAGCTGAAGAGCATGACGACGGTCAACACGCCCGCGCTCAGCCAGGCCGTCATCGGCGGCATGCTGCTGCGCCACGACTGCCGGCTGCGCGCCGCCAACGCCGCCGCCACGGCCCACTACGCGGCCGGCATGGACACCCTGCTGCGGGAGCTGGACCGGCACTTCCCGGCCTCCGAGCGGCGCCGTCTGGGCGTGTCCTGGAACCGGCCCGAGGGCGGCTTCTTCGCCGTGCTGACCGTCCCGTTCGCCGCCGACGACGCGGCGATGGAACGCTGCGCCCGCGGCTACGGGGTGCTGTGGACGCCGATGGCGCCGTTCTACCCGGCGGGCGGCGGGGAGCACCGCCTACGGCTCTCGATCAGTTCACTGACGCAGGCTCAGATCATCGACGGTGTGGCCAAGTTGGCGGCGTTCATCGCCTCCTGAGCGATCGCTTCCTGAGCGACGCTCGCCACAGCAGGAGGGGCCCGGCTCGCGAGCCGGGCCCCTCCTCGTGCATGTGTCCCATCCTCGTGCGCTGTGTCTCAGCGCACCCGGGTGGAGAACAATCGGGCCGACCAGTACACCGACAGCACGGTCATCACCACGACGACCAGCAGGCCCTGCCACACCGCACTGTCCCCGAGGTGGCCGGAGAACAGCGCGCGCATGCCCTCCACCGCCCAGTAGAAGGGGTTCCACTTGGCGGTCTGCTGCAGCCAGTGCGGCGCCAGGGTGAGCGGCAGCAGCACCCCCGAGAGCAGTGCGATCGGCTGCGCGATGGTGTTCACCACCGGTGCCATCGCCGCGTCCGTCGGCACCATCAGCGCGATGCCGTAGGAGATCGCCGAGGTCATCAGCGCCAGCAGCCCGAGCAGCAGGTAGGCGAGCAGCAGGTTCAGCGGGCTCACCCGCAGCCCGAACGGCAGCGCGATCAGGGTGATCAGGACGGCCTGCACCAGCAGCGCCACCATCTCCCGCAGCGCCCGCCCGAGCAGCAGCGCCAGCCGGCTCACCGGCGTCACCCGGGCGCGCTCGATGATGCCGGCCTTCAGCTCGCCGAGCAGGCTGAAGCCGGTGAACAGCCCGCCGAAGATGCACAGCACCGCCAACAGGCCCGGCACGTACATCTGGTAGGTGTCGGCGTAGCTGCCGGCACCGCCGGGGACGAGCACCTTCTTCAGCAGCGGGGCGAACAGCAGCAGGTAGAGCACGGGCTGGATGATCCCGACGGCGATCCAGATCGGGGTGCGGATCATCAGCAGCACCTGGCGCTGGAAGACCAGCCAGGTGTCGCGGGCGAGCTTCATGGTCTCCCCAGGAATGGGCGGATCAGGACTGCTGGAGCGAACGGCCGGTGCGGGCCAGGAACACGTCGTCCAGGCTGGGGCGTTGGAGCTGGACGGTGCCGGGCGTCACGCCCGCCCCGTCCAGCGCGCGCAGCAGCTGCGGGATGGCCGCCGCGCCGTCCTCCAGGTAGAGCCGCAGTCCGTCCTCCCCGCTGAACTCCAGCCGGTGCAGGTAGGGCTGCGGGCGCAGCACCTCGGCGGCCCGCTCGGCGACGCCCTCTCCGGGCTCCAGTCCGAGCAGCACGACGTCGCCGGAGATCTCGCGCTTGAGCACCTCGGGCGTGCCCTCGGCCACCACCTGGCCGTGGTCGACGATCGCGACCCGGTCGCACAGGGCGTCGGCCTCGTCGAGGTAGTGCGTGGTGACGACGACGGTCATGCCCTCGGTGCGCAGCCGGCGGATCTCCTCCCACACGTACGCCCGGCTGGCCGGGTCCAGCCCGACCGTGGGCTCGTCCAGGAACAGCACCCGGGGCTCGTGGATGACGCCGAGCGCGATGTCCACCCGGCGGCGCTGGCCGCCGGAGTAGGTGGCGCACGGGCGGTCGCCGAATTCGGCCAGGTCGAAGGCCTTGAGCGCGCCCTCGGCGGCCTGGACGGCCTGCGCCTTGGCGGCGCCGTACATCCGGGCCTGGAGCACCAGCTCCTCGCGGGCGCTGACGGTGTCGGTGGTGCCGCCGCCCTGGGCGACGTAGCCGATCCGGCGGCGTACACCGGCCGGGTCGGTGAAGAGGTCGGCCCCGGCGATGCTGGCCTGACCGCCGTCCGGGCGGATCAGGGTGGCCAGCATGCGCAGGGTGGTGGTCTTCCCGGCACCGTTGGGCCCGAGGAAACCGTAGATCTCGCCCGCGTCGACGGACAGGTCGATGCCGCGCACAGCGTCGACGGTGGGGTTCTCGCCGCTCTTGCGGGAGGTCTTCTTGCGATAGGACTTGCGCAGTCCCGTGGTCTCGATCAACCGGAACTCCCGTGCGGGGATGGGCTGCCACGGCACCTGGGAAGGCGGTGCTCGGCACCTGCGAAGGCGGTGCTGGGCGCCACCCTAGGACGAACCCCGGCCCGGTGACAATGGCCTAGACCAATGGACGTTGATCTTCCGGTCTGCTACAGGGCCCCCGGTAGCGGCTGCCGGAAGTCCCGCCCGGCTCGGGCCGACAGGGCCTCCAGCCGGTCCGCGGCCGCGGCCGCCCCGCCGCCCGAGCGCAGCGCCTCGCCGACCCGAACCGCGTTGTGCCGGTAGTCGGCCGTGTCCAGGACGGCCCGCAGGGCCTGCGCCAGCGCCTCCGGCGTCACCCGGGCGAACGGCACCCGCAGCCCCGCCCCGGCCGCCGCCACCTGCGCCGCGACGAACGGCTGGTCGTGCCGGATCGGTGCGGTGACCAGCGGCAGGCCGTGCGTCAGGGCCTCGCCGACGGTGTTCATCCCGCCGTGGCACAGCACCGCGTCCAGCGCGCCGCGCGCCATCAGCTCCAGCACCGGCGCCCGGTCCACCGCGACGGCCTGCGGCGGCAGTTCGGGCAGCAGCTCGCGCGGGGCGGCGAACACCGGCTGCACGTCGTCGCCGGACAGCTCCAACGCCCGGGCGGCCCGTGCGTGGAAGTCCGCGCCCAGCTCGCCGGCCAGCGTGCCCATGGTGACCAGCACCCGTCGGCGCCCGGGCAGCAGCCGCTCCCACGGGAAGTCCGGATCGGCCGGCCGGGCGGACTGGACCGGCCCGACCAGCGCGTGGTGCGGGGGCGGCGCGTCGTCACCGGTCAGCGCGGGGCCGGTGGTCGCCAGCACCAGGGCGGGCGAGAAGCGCGGGTCCACGTACTCCTGCGCGGGCAGCCGGGCGCGCTCCCACAACCCGCGCAGCAGGCCGGTCATCCAGGCCTCCACCTGCGGCAACGCCCGGTACGGCCGGCCCAGTTCCATCGCCCCGGGCGCGAAGCTCGCCCACGGCAGGCCGTGCCGGTGGGCGGCCAGCGCGCCCGCCGGGGTGTGCTGGTCGACGAGCAGGACGTCCGGCCGGAACTCCCGCACGATCGCGTCCAGCGGCTTCGCGGTGAACCGCGCGTACGGGACGATGAAGCCCTCCCAGAGCGAACGCAGCGCGGCGAGCCCGTGCCCGCCCTGCACCCGGAAGGCCCGGGTGCCGGTGCCGAGCACCTGGGCCTGGGGGCCGAGCAGCGGGCGCAGCACCGACTCGGTGCCGGTCCATGCGACGTCGTGTCCGCGCGCGGTCAACTCGGCGGCGATGCCCGCCGCGGGATTGACGTGCCCGGTCAACGGGGGCATCACCAGCAGGAACCGGGTCATCGTGCACCCTCCTCGGGGATCAGTTTCTGCAGGTCGGCGACGGTCAGCGCTTCCAAGGCGGCCAGGTCCAGCCCGGCGCGCAGCCGGGCCAGGTCGGCGGCCGGGCCGAAGCGTTCGCGCAGGCGCCCGGCGAGCGCGGCCAGCTCGCCCTCGTCGAGCAGCAGGTCGCCGTCCAGCCGGGCGTCCGGGGTCAGCCGGTCGGCCCAGCCGGGAGGCGCCCCGGCGGCCTCGACCAGCAGCGCGACCAGCTCGGGGTGCAACGGCGCGGCGGGGTGGTGCGGTTCACGGTCGGACGACGTGTGAGAAATGGCATCGGACATCGAAGGGGGTCTCCCACCTGCTCGACGGCACGGGGGTGAACGCGCCCGCCCCGGAGGCGGATTCGGCGGCCTCGGAGACGAACGCGACGGTGAAGGGGCCCGAGATCACTTGTGCGACCCGGCGGGCGTCGGAATACTAGCCCGCGTGACAGCACTGGAGGCAGTGGCCGTTCACCTCCCCCCGCACGCCGTGCCCATCGAGGCGGTTGGTGAGCGGATCGGCCTGACCCCACGTCAACTTCGACTCTTCCGCCGCTTCCACGGACTGGACCAGCTCCGTCTGGACCCGTCCGGGACGCTGCCCGACCTGCTTGACTCCGCCCTCGACAACCTGCCTGAGCTGCGCGGACGCGAACGGGACGTCCGCTTCGTGATCCACGCGCGCAGCATGCCGGTGGCGGTGCCCTACCCGCTCAACCCACTGCACGACCTGCTCGCCCCGCGCGGCCTCGCGCACGCCAACGCCTTCACGGTGACCCACCACGCGTGCGCGGTGGGCCTGCTGGCCATCGACCTGGCCGGCCGGCTGCTCGCCGCCGAGCCCGACCCGCGGGCGCTGGCGGTCATCCTGGCGGGCGAGAAGACCTTCACCAAGGACGCCCAGGTGGTGCCCGAGACCGGTATCTTCGCCGAGGGCGCGGCCGCCTGTCTGGTGAGCGCCGACGGCGAGCGCCACCGGGTGCTCTCCTTCGCGGTGCGCCAGCGCCCGGAGTTCGACGGCCGACTGGCCGAGGACGCGGACCTCCTGGCCCGCTACCAGCGCGAGTACCCGAACGTGATGGTGGAGGCGATCGAGGCCGCCCTGGACGAGGCAGGTCTGGACCTCTCCGACCTGGCCGCGGTGCTTCCGCACAACGTCAACCAGGCGTCGTGGCGGATGATAGCGCGCCGGATCGGCTATCCGCTCGACAAGGTGGTGCTGGACAACGTGCTGTCGGTGGGGCACAGTTTCGCTGCGGACAGCCTCATCAATCTTCACACCGCCACCACACGGGGGCTGCTGCGCCGCGGCGACCACTACCTGATCGCCGCCGCCGGTGTCGGAGCCACGTTCTCCGCAATGGCGGTCCGCTGCTGACGAAGCGTCGGCTTCGTCCATCCTTCCCATGCCAGACCACTCTCCCACGTACGACGGGACGGGACACCCATGTCAGAACCTGTGGTCCAGACCACTGACCCCGAGCTGCGCGAGCGGATCCGCACCGGCATCGGCGAACTGCTGCCCCGCGTCCTCAAGCGCGAACTGCCCGAGATCCCCGAGAACGCCTGCCTCTTCGACGATCTCGGCCTCACCTCGGCCGGCACCATCGAGCTCATCCTGGAGCTGGAGGAGTCGCTCGACATCCAGGTGGACGTCGAGCAGATCACCGAGGACGACCTGCGCTCGGTCACCAAGCTGGCCGACTACGTCGCCGGACACGTCATCCCCGAGGACTGACCAGGTGGCCGACCACGGCCTGCGGATCACCCGGGTGCTCGCGCGGCGCTTCGACGGGCGCTCGGAGGCCTCGCTCCACCCGGACCTGCGGGTGTTCGTCTCCGACCTCGTCCGCCCCTACGGCCTGCCGCTGCGCGAGGACCTGCTGCGCGAGGGCGTCGGCCACTCCTACGAGGAGCTGGCCGCCGACCTGCTGCGCGAGGCGCTCGCCGAGGACGAGCCCGTCGACCTGCTGATCCTGGCCTTCGACACCCCGGACGTCCGACCGGGCGCGCCGTCCTCGCTGGCGCTCAGCCGGTCCTGTCCGGGCACGCCGCTCGCCTTCGCGGTCTGCGACCAGGGCGTCGCCGCGGCCTTCACCGCGCTGCGCCTCGCGGTCGACTACCACCGCACCGGATCCTGCCGTCGGGCGGTCGTGGTGCTCGCCGAGCAGACCGCGCTGCACCACGAGCCGGCCGCGCCGGTGTCGCTTCCGGAGCGGCACGGTGTGGTGGTGCTGGTCTGCGAGGAGGCCCCCGGGCCTGATATGACGATCCATCAGATACCTGGTGCCGGGCTGTCGGACACGGTGGTGCGGGATCGGGCTGCCGAGCTGGGGCCCGACCCGGCGCTCGTGCTCGGCCCCGGGCTGGCCGGTGCCGACGGTGCGGCCGCCCAGCCGTTCACCGGGGCCTGGGCGGAGCTCGCCGAGCAGCTGCCCGCCTGGCGGGCGCAGGGGCGCCCCGTCCTGGTCGCCGACCTGGACCGCCGGCTCGGCGTGCTGAGCACGTTGACCCTTCCGTAGCCATGGTTCGGTTCATGCCAACTCGCCTGCCTCGCACAGGAATTGATGAACCATCGGTTTGGTAGACGATTGGTCTGGACCAGCATGTGAGGTCGCTGGTAGCGTCCCGATCGCACCCCCGCTGAACCCTTCCCGGCGAGCCGAAAGGCGCGTACGACGTGACCCCGTACGGCGAGACACAGAGCAGTAGGCGGATCGAGGTCCGGTACGCGGCCCCGGTCGACGACTCGGCCGGCGGTGCGGCCGGCGGTTCGGGGCCGCTCACGCTCGGCCAGGACAACATGATCCGGTGCATCGGGCGCGACGCCCCCGAGCAGATCAACAAGGATTCGCTCTGGCCCGTCCCGGACGGCACCTCGGTGTCGGCCGGGCTGACCGCCCTGCGCCGGCTCGTCGAACGGCACGAGTCGCTGCGCACCTCCTTCCCCGCCGGCCCCGGCGCGGACGGCTTCCCGGAGCGCCAAGTGGTGCACCCGGAAGGCCGGTTCACCGTCACCGTGATCGAGGCGGGCGATCGCGACGGCGCCCAACTGGACGCGTTCGCAGCGGAGTTGGGCCGAGCCGACGTCGCCGTTCCGTTCGACCTGGCCGCCGCCCCGCGGCTGCGCGTCACCCTCGTCGCCGACGGGGAGCGACTGCTGCGGCTGGTCGCGGTGATCTGCCACGCGGGCGCCGACGGCGCCGCCACCGTGCTGCTGATCCAGGACTGGCTGGACCTCGCCGCCGGCAAGGACCTCCCGCCGGTCACCGCCCCGACCCCGCTGCGGATCGCGGACGCGGAACGGAGCGCGCAGGGCCGCCGCAAGTCGGCCGCCGCCCTGCGGTACTGGGCCCGCAGCCTCGCCACCGGCCCGCAGGTGGTGTTCGCCGACGCGCGGATCACCGGCCCCCCGCGCGACCACTCGGCCGTCCTGGTCCGCTCCCGCACCGCCGCCGAGGACCTCGCCGCCGTCTGCCGCCGCACCGGCGCGAGCCCGTCCGTCGTCCTGCTCGCCGCCTTCGCCGCGCTCGTCACGCACCGGTCCGGCCGTACCGAGCTGGCGCTCTCGGCGCTCTCCGCGAACCGCCAGCGCGCCGCCCTGGTCGACCACGTCGGCACCCTGGCGCAGGACGCCCTGATCCGGCTCGACACCGGGGCGGCCGACCTCGACCAGCTGATCGGCCGGGCCAAGGCGGCCTCGCTGAGCGCCTACTGGCACAGCACCCTGGACGCCGAACAGGTCTGGCGGCTCATCGAGGACTGCGCCCACCTGCGCGGCAGCCGCTTCCCCCGGCATGTCGTGGTCAACGACCTGAGCCTGACCATCCCCGCGGCCGTCGCCGACGCCCAACCCGCCGCGGCCGCCGACCCCGAACTGACCCGGGTGCCCGCCCCGCCGCTGCCGGTCCGGCTGATGTTCACCATCCTGCGGATCAGCGGCAGCCTCGACTTCGCCCTGATCAGCTGCCCGCAGGTGCTGGACCCGGACGAGACCGACCGGTTCGCGCGGGCGCTGCTCGCCGTCCTCGCCGCCGCCGCCCGCGGGCCCGTGCCGCTCGACGCCCTGCCCGGCGTCGGCGGCGTGCCGACCCCCGGTCGGAGCGGGGAGTGGCACCTGGTCGACGGTTCCTGGGTCGACCTGGCCGCCGTCCGCGCCCTGCTGGAGGCCGCCCTCGGCGCGCGGGCGGACATCGAACTGGCGCTGGACGAGGGAAGGCTGACCGCCAGGCTGACCAGCGCGGACCACGCACTCACCCCGGCCGTCGCCCACCACGCGGTGGTCGCCGCCCTGCCCGGCCGCGACACGGCGATGGCGCCGCACCACTACGTCGTCCGGCACACCGGCTCCGGGGCGGAGGCCGTCACCGCCGGCGGCGGCCGCGACCCGGACATCGCCGCCCGGCAGGCGGCGCTCACCTGAACGGGGGGAGGACGGGCAGACGCGGTCGGCTCACTCCAACGGGTCCTCGCCGTCCCACCGGACGTCCCACGAACACACCGAGGTCGCCCCCGAGGTGAGCCCCCACGGGCTCGGCACCTCCTCCTCGTCCTCGTCGCCCTGCACCGGCAGCCGGTCGATCACCGCGACCAGCCGCGGCGGCAGTTGCGGCGCCAGCCCGTGGTGGACCCGGGACAGGATGTCGCGCCGCACGTCGTCCGGCAGCAGCGGCCTGGTCATCCGCAACGGCATCGGCCCGGAGGGGCGTCCGGCCGCCGCCAGCTGGTCCGACCAGGCCCGCCAGTAGTCGGCGTCGTCGTTCTCGCCGAGCTTCAGATGGTGCAGGTGCAGGCAGTACGCCGCTGTGCCGCAGCCCGATCCGGCGGCGAAGCGCCACCAGAACTCGGCGCCCTCCTCCCGCCCGGTCGCGTACAGCAGCGCGGCGAACACCTCCGCCCCCTCGGGCTGGATCCGGCGGGCGTTCACCAGGAGGTCGAGCCCCCGGGAGGCGTCCGGCGCGCCCAGCACCAGGGCCACCACCAGGCCCAGTTCGAAGGCGGCCTGCTCGAACTCCGACGGCAGGTGTGTCGGCGCGGCCGTGAGCCGGGCCTGGCGCAGTGCTGCGATGCGCTCGGCGTGCGCGCGTTCCGGCCGGGGCACGTGAACCACCGCACGCCCCCCACCGCTCGCGCCCGCCCCGCCGGGCGGGTCGGCTTCCGGTCCGGGCGTCACAGCTGACCCGCGCGGTCCGGCAGTTCACCCGCGCGGTCGGCCGGTTCGCCCGAGCTGTCCGGCAGTTCGCCCACCCCGAGCCGGCGCGCCAGCCGTTCCCGCGCGTGCCGGAGGTTGGAGTGCACCGTCGCCACCGGCCGCCCCAGGTAGGCCGCGATCACCTTGACGTGCAGGCCCAGCAGGTACCGCAGGATGATCACATCCCGCTGCCGGTCCGGGAGTTCGAGGATCGCCGCGTACAGCCGCACCTCGTCAGCCTCGCTGTGCAGCAGCCCGTTCGCGACCTGCTTGAACGCGCCGATCACCGCGGCGAAGGTGACGGCCTCCACCGCCACCGGCTCCTCGGCGGACATCCAGTCCGAGACGTGCCGGTTCGCCAACCGCCAGGCGTACGCGGCCGGCTCCTCGAACCGCAGCACCTGCGGCCAGCAGCGGGCCAGGTCCGCCTTCACGGCCTCGACCACCAGCGCGGCGTCCGCCTGGCCGCCTATCCTGGTCAACGCGAGGGCGTGCCAGGCGGGTTCATGGGTCTCGCAGAACGACGCGTAGGTGAGGTCCAGCCGCAGGCCGAGGTCGCCACCGGCCTCCCGGTCCGACTCCGGGCCGTCGGCGCGCTCCAGCGTGGGCCCTCCCCGGTACCCGCGCACGGGGGCGCCCCTGTCGATCGTCATCGAGCCTGCTTTCCGTGGCCGCCGGCAGCTCGGCGGTCCACTCGAGGGTCGGGCTGTCTGCGCCCATCCTCAGTCCATCCGGCTCGTCACTCCAGGCCGCATCCCGAATACGGATTGTCATCCCATGGGATCAGCTGACCGGTTGGAATGCGGCGGACCGCGCCTGACCTCCGGATACGGTGGGCACCAATCGACAGGTGTCCGCGACGCCAAGGGGAACGCGATGAGCCTCTACGACGGAGTCGACCTGCGGCTCAACATGCCGCACTCGGCCCGGATGTACGACTACTACCTCGGCGGCTTCACCAACTTCGCCGCCGACCGCGAGGCCGCCGGGCACGCCCTCGCCCTCGGACCCTGGCTGCGCGTCGCCGCCCGCGCCAACCGGTCCTTCGTCCACCGCTCCACCCGTGCCCTCGCCCGGGCCGGCCTCGACCAGTTCCTCGACATCGGCACCGGCATCCCCACCCCGCCCAACCTCCACGAGGTCGCCCAGAGCGTGGAGCCGTGCGCCCGCGTCGTCTACGCCGACAACGACCCGATCGTGCTCTCACACGCCCAGGCCCTGCTCACCGGCACCCCCGAAGGCCGCACCGCCTACGTCGAGGCCGACGTCACCGACCCCGCCCGGCTCCTCGCCTCGCCCGGCCTGCGCGACACCATCGACCTCACCAGGCCCGTCGCGCTCTCCCTCAACGCCCTCCTGCACTTCGTCCCCGACACCCACGGCGCCCACGAGCTCGTCGAGCACCTCAAAGCGGCCCTCGCCCCCGGCAGCGCCCTGGTGATGACCCACGTCACCCCCGACTTCGCCCCGGCCGAGATCGCCGGCCTGGTCCGGATCTACGAATCCGCCGGCACCGCCGCCCAGGCCCGCACGCTCCCCGAGTTCACCCGCTTCTTCGACGGCTGGAACCTCATCGCCCCCGGCATCGTCCCCACCCCCCACTGGCGTCCCACCCCCACCGACCCGCCGGCCACCGCCCCCGAAGCCGCCGCCTACGCGGCCGTGGCCCTCAAACCCTGACCCCGCCGGCCGCGCCGCCCCCACCCGCCCCACCCGTGCGGCCTCGCCGCCCCGGGGACAGACTGGTGGTGGATCGATGCTGCCCGTGAGGCTGGGAGAGGCATGCTGCTGGGACTCACCACCGCCTTGGTCGCGACCGTGTGCTTCGGGTTCGGGGCGGTGTTCCAGGCGCGTGGGGCGCGGTCGGCGCCGCAGGCGGACCGGGTGCGGGCGGGGCTGCTGGCCGCGCTGGCGCGCTCGTGGGAGTTCCTGCTCGGCACCGTGCTGGACATCGTCGGTTTCGCGCTGAGCATCGTGGCGCTGCGCAGCCTGCCGCTGTTCCTCGTGCAGGCCGTCACCAATGCGAGCCTGGCCGTGACGGCGCTCGCCGCCGTCCGGCTGCTCGGGGCACGGCTGCGCCGGGGGGACGCGGTGGGAATCGTCGCCGTGGTGGTCGGCCTGACGCTGCTGGCGTCGGGGTCGGGCCGGGAGGGCCGGGAGCACGCCCCGCCGCTGTTCCACTGGGCGCTGCTCGCGACGACGGCCGTGATGCTGCTGCTGACCCTCGTCCTGGTGCGCCGGGCCGGCACCGTGGCGGCGGCCGGGCTGGGGCTGCTGGCGGGGGTGGGGTTCGGGGTGACGAGCCTGGCGGTGCGGGTGATGGACGCGTCGAGCCTGGTCGCCGTCCTCACCGACCCGGCGGCGTACGCGCTCGCGGTGGGCGGCCTCGGCGGCTACCTGGCGTACGCGCTGGCTCTGCAGCGCGGCACGGTCACGGCCGCGACCGCCGCCGGGACGGTCGCCGAGACGTTCGGTCCGGCGCTGGTGGGCGTGGCGGCGCTGGGCGACGCGGCGCGTCCGGGGTTCGAGTGGTGCGCGCTGGCGGGCTTCGCGGTGGCGGTGGGCGGCACCTTCCTGCTGTCCAGGTTCGGGGAGTTGGAGGGGCAGTCCGCGGAGGTGGCCGGTGCGCGGCCGGGCGCGGCGGACCGGGACCCTGAACCCGGTCCGGGTCCGGAGGCGGAGTCCGAGCCGGCCGTCCCGCCCCGGTAGCCCGGGCGGCGCCGCCGTGCGAAGGTGACTTGCCGGACAAATCGGACGGTTGAACGCCCACGGAGCGGCAGGTGCGCGATGGCGGACGAAGCCCAGCCCGGCCCCCGACGGCCGGGGCCCGCCGACCCTCCGGTCGTGCTCGTCACCGGCGCCTCCTCCGGCATCGGCCTGGCCACGGCCGTCCGCCTGGCCGACGCCGGCTGGCGGACCCTGCTGTCCGGTACGGACGGCGCCCGCCTGGACGAGGTCGCCGCCCGGACCGGTGGCCGCGTCCTGCCCGAGGACCTGAGCAAACCGGACGGCCCGAGCCGGCTCGCGGAGGCGGCCCTCGCGGAGGCCGGCCGGGTGGACGCGCTGGTCGCCAGTGCGGGCCTGGGGTGGCGCGGACCGTTCGCGGACACCCCCTCGGACGTCCTGGACCGGATGATCGAGGTCAACTTCGCCGCCCCGCTGCGGCTGGTCCGCCTGCTCCTGCCGGGCATGCTGGAGCGCCGCCGGGGCCGGATCGTGCTGCTCGGCTCGATGGCCGGCCAGGTCGGCGTGCGCGACGAGTCGGGGTACGCGGCGACCAAGGGCGGGCTGGCGATGTTCGCGGAGAGCCTCTGGTACGAGCTGCGCGGCACCGGGGTGGGGGTGCGCCTGGTGCTGCCGGGCCCGGTGGACACCCCGTTCTTCGACCGGCGCGGCACGCCCTACCAGCGGGAGCGGCCACGGCCCGTGCCGGCGGAGCGGGTCGCCGACACCGTGGTCGCGACCATCACCACCGGGCGTGACCGGCTCTTCGTGCCGCACTGGCTCGGCTTCCCGGCCCGGATCCACGGCGTGGCGCCGGGCGTGTTCCGGCGCATGGCCTCCCGCTTCGGGTGAGCCCGGTGAACACCGCGACCCGGGTGCTCGCGACGGCGGCCGCGGCGGCGGCCGCGGCGGAGTTCGCGCACCTGGCCCCGGCGGCGGTGCGCCTCCCGGCGCTGCGCCGCACGCTGGCCCGTCGAACCGCCGGCCTCGGCGCCGACCCGCACCACGTCGCCCTGACCTTCGACGACGGCCCCGACCCGCGCAGCACCCCGGAGATCCTGGACGCGCTGGACGCGCTGGGCGGTGTCCGGGCCACCTTCTTCCTGCTGGGCTCGATGCTGGAGCGCGCCCCCGCCCTCGGCCGGGAGCTGGTGCTGCGCGGCCACGAGGTGGCCGTCCACGGCTGGCACCACCGGCCGCAGTGGTACCCGGCCCCGGCCCGTGACCTGCGCGAACTGCGCCGCGCGACCGAGGCGGTGACCGCGCTGTGCGGGGTGCGCCCGCACTGGTACCGCCCGCCGTACGGGGTGCTGACGGCGGGCCCGGCCCTGGTCGCCCGGCGGCTGGGCCTGCGCCCGGTGCTGTGGACGGCCTGGGGCCGGGACTGGACGGCGGAGGCGACCGGGGCCTCCGTCTACGCGGCCGCCCGCCCCGGCCTCACCGGCGGCGCGACCCTCCTCCTGCACGACTCCGACTGCACCTCCGCCCCCGACTCCTGGCGGGCCACCCTCGCCGCCCTTCCGCTGATCGCCGCCCACTGCCGCGCCCACTCCCTCACCCTCGGCCCGCTCCGCGACCACGCCGTCCCGGGGGCCGCCCGCGGCTGACGGCATCGCGCCCGCCGCCGAGCGCCGGGCGGACGGCGAAGCCCCGCCTCGACCGAGGCGGGGCTTCGCCGTGTGGCGTTGCTCGGCGTCTTCTAGCGTTCGCAGGCGACGCCGTCGTTGTCGCGGTCCAGGCCGGACCGGTACCCGGGATCGCCCCGGTGCAGGGGGGCCTTGCCGGCGGCCTTCACCGCGTCGCAGTTCTTGTAGTAGGCGCTGCCGCCGGCACCGCCCTGGGAACCGCCACCCGACGCCCCGTCCGAGTTCGCGTCCGAGCCCCCGCCTGACGTTCCGCCTGACGTTCCGCCCGACGTTCCGCCCGACGACCCGCCAGTGGAACTGCCGCCGGCGTTGCCCTGGTGGTTCGGGCTGGACGGGTCGTTGCGTTCGTCCGCGTAGAGCGCCGCGTACCGGTCCGCCGGGCACGAAGCCCCCGGCTTCACCAGCTGGAGCGCGGGAGAGGCCGCCGGGTACAGCTTGCTCCCGGGCTGGAGCACGTTCGCGCACACCACCCAGGCGTCGTGGTCGGCGGGTAGCGCTAGGTCCAGGTAGCGGCTGTGCTCCTGGATCCGGTCGGCTGCGACACCGGCCGCCACCAGTAGGGCACGCGCCTCCCCGGCGGTGTGCTGGGCGACGTCGGGCATGACACCCGACACGGCGCTCGGAGTCGGAGTGGGAGTGGGAGTCGCGCTCGGAGTCGGAGTCGCGCTCAGGGTCGGCGTCGGGGACCCGGCGTCGGCCGGGGTGGCCGCCGTCGTAGCCGTAGCCGTAGCGGCCGGAGCCGGAGCGGCGGTCGTCGCCGGGGCCGCGACCGGCTGCGCCTTCTCCGGCTTCGGCCCCGTGATGACGCCCAACCAGAAGAGCGAGCCGATCAGGCAGCAGAAGGTCAGCGCCACCTTGGCGGCGACGTGCAGGCGGCGGGAGCGCCACAGCCAGATCGCGGCGAGCGGCGGTACGAACAGCAGGGTGGCGGCTCGGACGAGCCGGTTGGCCGTGGTGCGGGGCGGTACGGCCTGGGGCCCGGGCGGCCGGTGCGGGTCGGGGGTCACGAGGGGGTTCCTTCGAGCAGGAGTGTGTCCCCGGGGAGAGCGGCACCCCGGGGTGGGTGCTCCGGCCTGGGCTGGACGGCCGCCGCTGCCGGCGGGCGAGGCCGCTGTCCGGGGCCGTCCGGAGGCTTCGGAGAGTGTAAAGGACTCGTATGGAACAGGTATGCGCCAGGTAGCGAACTCCGGCCCCGGCCCCCGCCCGGGTGCACGGCTCCACCCCGGCCGGGACTCCCGTATGGCTCGCCCCGGCGCTCGGCTACGCCAGCCCCACCTGTGCCAGGGCCGCGGTGAACCCGGTGCGCCAGCGCTCCGGGGTGGCGCCGGGGGAGGGGGTGGGCGCTGGGCGGGCGAGGGCGGCGAGGGCGTTGCGGACCACCTCGGCGGGGTGCGCGGAGGCGACGTCGGCGTGGCCGAGTTCCAGCTCGTGTTGGAGGTTGTCGCGGCCGTGGCCCTGGACGACGTCGAGCAGCAGCAGTCGCCGTCCGAGGGCGCGGGCCTCGCTACAGGTGTCGCCGGAGCTGGTGACGACGAGGTCGGCGGCGGCCATCAGGGCGGGGATCCGGTCGGTGTAGCCGAAGGGGTGCAGGCGCGGCTCCCGGCGGGCGGCGGCCCGCAGCCGCCGTTCCAGTTCCCGGTTGCGCCCGGCGACGGCGAGCACGTGCGGACCGGCGGCGGCGAGCGAGGCGGCGGTGCGGGCGAGCGGTCCGAGCCCCCAGGCGCCGGACATCAGCAGCACGCACCGCCCGCCCGCCGGGACGCCCAGTTCGGCACGCGCCTCGGCCCGGCCGGGCGGCCGGTAGAACGGTTCCCGCAGCGGAGCGGGCAGGACGGTGACGGCGGCGTCCGGCCGGTAGCGGCGGACGGCGCAGGCGGCGACCTCGGAGGTGACCAGGAACAGGTCGGTGCCCTCCTGCACCCAGAGCCGGTGCGGTGTCACGTCGGTGCAGAACACGAAGTGCCGGAAGTCCCGTTGCGGCAGCCGGTTGACGGCCGAGGTGGCGGTGGCGAACACGGAGACCACCAGCTGCGGCCTTTGCACTGCGACCAGTTGGCGCAGGGCCGGGACGAGCCGGCTGCGGGCGGCCGCGTCGGCGAGCAGCGCGAGCCGGGCGCCGGGCCGCAACGCCGAGAAGTGGAAGGCGTCGTACACGCCGGGCAGGTCGAGCAGCCGCCGGAACACGGCCTCCCCGGCGGCGCCGGAGCGCTCCCCGAGCAGGGCCATCGCGTCGACCGTGTGGGTGGTCCAGCCGCGGGCCCGCAGGGTGTCGGCGCAGGCCTGGGCCATCACGTCGTGGCCCTGGCCGAGGGAGCCGGAGACGAGCAGGGCGTGCGGCATCGGGCGGCCCGCTCAGGAGGCGGCGGAGGCGGCTGCGGCGGCCCGGTACCAGTCGGCGTAACTCCGCACGCCGTCCGCGAAGTTGGTGTGCGGAGACCAGCCGAGCAGGCGCTTGGCCTGGGCGCAGGAGATCCGCCGCCCGGTGTAGTCGGCCTTGCGGCCGTCGATGTGCTCGATCGAGACCGGCCCCAGCAGGTCGTCGACGGTGTCGGCGATGTCGCGCACCGAGACGGCGGTGGAGCCCTCCAGGGCGAAGGTCTGGTCCTCGGCGGCGGGGGACAGGGCCCGGACGTGGGCGTCGGCGAGGTCCTCGACGTAGACGAAGTTGCGGCTCTGCCGCCCGTCGCCGGCGATGGTGATCGGTCGCCCGGTGAGCGCGGCCTGGACGAACCGGGCGACGACCAGTTCGTCGCGCATCCGGGGCCCGTACGGGATGCCGTAGCGCAGGATGGTGAAGTGCTGCCCGTACAGCTCGCGGTAGCTGTGCACCAGCATCTCGGCGGCGAGCTTGGTGGCCACGTAGAGGTGGCCGCTGTGTTCCAGCTCGATCGGCACGTGTTCGTCCAACTCCTGCTCCCCGCCGTCGAGTTGATCGTCGGTGAGAGCGGCGCCGTAGACCCAGACGGTGCTCGCCAGCACGGTGCGGCTCAGCCCGCTGCGCCGGGCGGCCTCCAGGACGGCCTCGGTGCCGTCGATGTTGGTCCGCACGGCCCGCACCGGGTCGGCGGAGACCTGTTCGACGTCGGCCATCGCGGCGAGGTGGTACACCACTTCACTGCCGGCCAGCGCGGAGGTGAGGGCCGCGAGGTCGAGGATGTCGAGCCGGGCGTGTTCGGCGTCGGGGTTGAGGTACTTGTCGGTGGTGTCCACCGCGAGGACGTCGTGGCCGGCCGCGAGCAGGTGGTCCACGACGTGTGACCCGATGAATCCACATCCCCCGGTGACGGCTATCCGCACGATCTCTCTCCTTGTCGGGCTCCGTGTCGAGCGCCTTCTCGAACTCCGTGTCGAGCGCCTCGGCGCGCCCGCCTGGTCGGGTCGACCCCGCCCCGGCTATCCGGCGAGTCTCCGGTGCACCGCCGAGACGGCCTCGATGACCTGCTCCGTCTCGTCCCCGGTCATGTCGGAGTGCACCGGCAGGCACACCTGCCGCGCGCAGACGTCCTCGGCGACCGGCAGCGGCCCGCGCCGGTAGGGGGCGAGGACGGGCTGCAGGTGCAGCGGCAGGTCGTACACCTCGCCGGACAGCCGCACGCCGTACTCCTCGGCGACCGCCCGCTTGAACGCGGCGCGCTCCACCCCGGGCGGCAGCAGCGCCACGTACTTGTAGTAGTTGCCGCGGCAGCCGGGCGGTTCGAGCACCGGCTCCAGGCCGTCGAGCCCGGCCAGCGCCTCGTCGTAGCGGCGGGCGACGGCCCGGCGGGTCTCGATGAACTCCTTGAGCCGGCGCAGGTGCACGGCGCCGACGGCCGCGCTGAGCTCGCTCATCCGCCAGGCGTGGCCGAGCCGGACGTGGTGGTTGGTGGTGAAGGAGCCCTTGCCCTGGTCGCGGTAGGTGCGGGCCTCGTCGCGCAGCTCGGGCGACTCGGTGAGGACCAGGCCGCCCTCGCCGCTGGTGGTGACCTTGGTCGGGTAGAACGAGAAGGCCCCGGCCAGGCCGAACGTCCCGGCGCTGCGCCCGTCGAGGCTGCTGCCGTGGGCGTGTGCGGCGTCCTCGACCAGCGGGACGCCGTGCCGGTCGCAGAGCGCGCGCAGCTCCTCGACCCGCGGGGTGATCAGTCCGCCGATGTGGACGAGTACGACGGCTGCGGTATCGGGGGTGAGGGCCGGCTCCAGCGTCTCGGGGGAGAGCGCCAGGGTGGCCGGGTCGACGTCGGCGATCACCGGACGCCCGCCGGCGTGCAGGACGGCGCCGGCGGTCGCGTAGAAGGTGACGGCCGGCACGACGACGTCGCGGCCCCGGACGTCGACCGTGCGCAGGATCACCTCCAGCGCCGCGGTGCCGCTGCTCACCGCGACGGCGTGCGAGGCGCCGTGCTCGGCGGCGAAGGCCTGCTCGAAGCGCTCGGTCCACGGGCCCAGGGTGAGGGCGCCGGTGGTGAGCATCTCCATCACCGCCTCGGCGACGGCCGCGCGGTCGGATTCGTCGAACACGATGCGGGCGGCTGGAACGCCCATGGGCACCTCCGGCGGCGGGCTGGGGTCAGCACCGATCGGGTCAGATGGGTCCGAACCACAGGAAAAGGGTCGGGCCTGGCACATCACGCTACTTCGCCCGCCGGGCCGCGGCCCGGCGTCGCCGCCCGCCCGGGTGACGGCGCCCGGCCCCGTCGCCGCCCTGTCACTGCCCCCGTCACCGTCCCGCCGTCGCCGGGAGTGCGCCCGACTTCTCCCGCCACAGCTGATGCGCTTCCGCCGTCCGGGGAGAGTCCGTACTGCGTCCGCAGTACGCAAACGGCCTGCGCAGGGACGACGACGGAGGAGGGGTCGGCGATCAAGGATGGGTCATGCTGCGGGCGGTCCGCGCCGAAAGGCGCCGGGGCGGCCGTGGTGCGCACGCTGACCGAGATCCGAAGGAGTCCACTCTTCCGTGGCCACGTTCCTGTACCGCCTGGGCCGCTGGGCCTTCGTCCGACGCCGGTTGGTGACCCTGCTCTGGGTCGCCGTGCTGGCGGTCTGCGGAGTCCTGGCGGCCAAGGCGCCCGCCGCACCCGACGACGGCTTCGCGATGCCCGGTACGGAGGCGCAGAAGGCCTTCGACCTGATGAACGAGCGCTTCCCCGGCGGCCACGCCGACGGCGCCTCGGCCCGCCTGGTGTTCGTCGCCCCGTCCGGGCAGAAGATCACCGCCGAGCCCAACCAGCAGGCGGTGGAGCGGACGGTCGCCGAGCTCGCCCACGCCGACGAGGTCACCGGCGCGGTCAGCCCGTTCAAGGCCAACACCGTCTCCAAGGACGGCACCACCGCGTACGCGACCGTCAGCTACTCCGTCAAGGCGGGCGAGCTGTCCAAGGGCGCCACCGACGCCCTCGAACAGGCCGCCCAGCACGGGCGGGACGCCGGGCTCAAGGTCGAGGTCGGCGGCAACGCGCTGATGGCCAAGCCCGAGGCCGGCGGCAGCAGCGAGATGATCGGCATGGCGCTGTCCGCGGTCGTCCTGGTGATCACCTTCGGCTCACTCGTGGCCGCGGGCCTGCCGCTGCTCACCGCCGTGATCGGGGTCGGCCTAGGCATGGCCCTGATCACCGGGCTGGGCAGCACGCTCGGCCTGTCCTCCACCACCAGCACGCTCGCGATGATGCTGGGCCTCGCGGTCGGCATCGACTACGCCGTGTTCATCGTCTCCCGCTTCCGGGCCGAGCTCGCCGAGGGCCACACCCCGCAGGAGGCGGCCGGCCGGGCCGTCGGCACAGCAGGCTCCGCCGTGGTGTTCGCCGGGCTCACCGTGGTGATCGCCCTGGCCGGGCTCTCGGTGGTCGGCATCCCGATGCTCGCCAAGATGGGCATGGCCGCGGCCGGCACGGTGGTCATCGCCGTCCTGGTCGCGCTCACCCTGGTCCCCGCGCTGCTCGGCTTCATCGGCCGCCGGGTGCTGCCCCGCAAGGCCCGCAAGGGCGCCGTCCAGCCGAAGAAGGAGAACGGCGGCTCCCGCTGGGCCAAGTTCGTGCTGCGCCGCCCGCTCGCGGTGCTGCTCGGCGGCGTGATCGGCCTCGGGGTGCTCGCCGCCCCCGCGCTCGACCTGCGGCTCGGCCTGCCCGGGGACGAGTCCAAGCCGACCTCCACGACCCAGCGCCGCGCCTACGACCTGCTGTCCGAGGGCTTCGGCCCCGGCTTCAACGGGCCGCTGACCGTCATGGTGGACGTCAAGGGCACGCCCGATCCGAAGGCCGCCGCGAGCGAGGTCGCCAAGACGGTCTCCGGGCTGCCCGGCGTGGTCTCCGTCACCCCGCCGATGTTC
Source organism: Kitasatospora sp. NPDC058478 (assembly GCF_042720345.1). Taxonomy (NCBI): domain Bacteria; kingdom Bacillati; phylum Actinomycetota; class Actinomycetes; order Kitasatosporales; family Streptomycetaceae; genus Kitasatospora; species Kitasatospora sp. NPDC058478. Next base: position 52,675 of record NZ_JBHXML010000021.1, read on the forward strand.
AACAAGGCGGGGGACACCGCCCTGCTGAACGCCGTCCCGTCCACCGGTCCGAGCGCTGCGGAGACCAAGGACCTGGTCCAGGCGATCCGCGGCCACGCCGCCGGCCTCAAGACGAGCACCGGGGCGACGGTCCTGGTCAGCGGCACGACGGCGATGAACATCGACGTCTCGCAGAAGCTCACCGACGCGCTGGTGCCCTACCTCGCGGTGGTCGTCGGCCTCGCCGTCGTCCTGCTGCTGGTGGTGTTCCGCTCGGTGCTCGTCCCGCTGAAGGCGGCGCTCGGCTTCCTGCTCTCGGTGGCCGCCGCGCTCGGCGCGGTCGTCGCGGTCTTCCAGTGGGGCTGGCTGGCCAACCTGATCGGCGTCGAACAGACCGGCCCGGTGATGAGCATGATGCCGATCTTCATGGTCGGCGTGGTCTTCGGCCTCGCCATGGACTACGAGGTGTTCCTGGTCACCCGGATCCGCGAGGGCTTCGTCCACGGCGAGCAGCCCGACGAGGCCATCGTCACCGGCTTCCGGCACAACGCCCGGGTGGTCACCGCCGCCGCGTTCATCATGATCGCCGTCTTCGCGGGCTTCATCGGCATGGGCGAACCGATGATCAAGATGATGGGCCTGGGCCTCGCCGCGGCCGTCGCCTTCGATGCCTTCGTGGTCCGGATGGCCATCGTCCCGGCCGTCCTGGCCCTGCTCGGCCGCCGCGCCTGGTGGCTGCCGCGCTGGCTGGACCGGCTGATACCGGACATCGACGTCGAGGGCAGCAAGCTGCAGACCGCCGCCCCCGAACCGGCCCCGGTCCGGGAGTCCGTCGGCGTCTAGGGCGTGTCTTCAAGCCCCCGTCGACCCCCCTGCGGACCAGCCGGGGCCCGTCCCGATCCACGGGGCGGGCCCCGGCCCGGACAATGGTTCGATCCCTACCGTTACCGTTGCTGTCGGGGTCCGCCACGCACACGGCGGCCCCCGACCCGGCCCACCCCGCCCGGCAGGGCGCGGTTCGGCACGAACTGGCAGAACCCGGCGAGGGTGCCGCCAGGGCACCCCCGACCCGGAGAGCACCACGATGAGCGACACCTGGCAGCGGCTGCGCCGCGACCACCCCCGGCTGCTCGACGCCGTCGGCGGCGCCGTGCTGATCGCGATGACCGGCCTCGGCGTCACCGTCGACCAGACCGGCCACGTCATCTCCTTCAGGCCGCTCAGCGCCACCATCGCGCTGGCCTCCGCCGTCACCGTGTTCGCCCACCGCCGGCACCCGCGGACCGTGGTCGTCATCACGCTGATCTGCACGATGGCCCTCATCCTCACCACCCCCCGCCTCACCCCCGGGCTGGCCACCCCGCTGCTGCTCGCCCTCTACTTCCTCGCCGTCCGCACCGACCGCGCCACCGCCCTGCGCGCCTCGATCGCCTCCGCCGTCCTGCTCACCGGCACCTCGCTGATCGGCGACGGCGGCGGCCCGATCGGCCAACGGCTCGGCGTCCTCGCCTGGGCCCTGCTGCCCGGCGCCCTCGGCGACTCCATCCGCAACCGCCGCGCCCACCTCGCCGCCATCGAGGAACGCGCCGAACGCGCCGAACGTACCCGCGAGGAGGAGGCCCGCCGCCGGGTCGCCGACGAGCGGATCCGGATCGCCCGCGACCTGCACGACGTCGTCGCCCACCACATTGCCCTCGCCAACGCCCAGGCCGGCATCGCCGTCTACCTCATGGACCGCCACCCCACCCAGGCCCGCGAGGTGCTCAGCCACATCACCGACGCCACCGGCTCCGCGCTCCAGGAACTGCGCGCCACCGTCGGCCTGCTGCGCCGCGCCGAGGAGCCCGCCCCGCTCGAACCGGCTCCCGGCCTCGACCGGCTCCCCGAGCTGATCAACGCCTTCGAACGCACCGGCCTGCCGGTGCGGCTCACCGTCGAGGGTGAGGCCCGCGCGCTCTCGCCCGGCGTGGACCTCACCGCCTACCGGATCGTCCAGGAGTCCCTGACCAACGTCGCCAAGCACGCCCAGGGCGCCGGCGCCGAGATCACCCTCGCCTACAGCGGCAGCCGGGTCGCCGTCAGCGTCGCCAACGGCCGCCCGCCGACCAGCGCCCGCCCCCGGCAGGCCCTGCTGCCCCATCCGGCCCCCGGCGAGGGCGGCTTCGGACTGATCGGCATGCGCGAACGGGCCGGCGCGGTCGGCGGCCGCCTCACCGCCGACAGCCGGCCCGACGGCGGCTTCCTGGTCACCGCCGAACTTCCGCTGCGCACCGGCGCCCGGGACGACAGCGCCGGTCGCGGTGGCTGTGCCGGTCGCGGTGACAGCGCCGTACGGGCGGACCGTGCGGGCCGGGAAGACCGTGCCGTTCGAGTAGACCGTGCCGGCCGGGAAGACCGTGCCGTTCGAGTAGACAAGGACCACGCATGACCATCCGGGTACTGCTCGCGGACGACCAGGCGCTGCTGCGCGGTGCGTTCCGGGTGCTGATCGACGCCGAGGACGACATGGAGGTGGTCGGCGAGGCCGCCGACGGCCACCAGGCCGTCGAACTCGCCCGCGCCACCCGCCCCGACATCGTCCTGATGGACATCCGCATGCCCGGCGCCGACGGCCTCGGTGCGACGGCCGCCATCTGCGGCGACGAGGACCTGGCCGGCACCCGGGTGCTGATCCTCACCACCTTCGAGATCGACGAGTACGTGGCCCAGGCACTGCGGGCCGGCGCCGGCGGCTTCCTCGGCAAGGGCGCGGACCCGGCGGAACTGCTCGCGGCCGTCCGCACCGTCGCCGCCGGGGACGCCCTGCTCTCGCCCGCCGCCACCCGGGCCGTCATCGACCAGCTCCTCGCCCAGCCCGATCCGGCGGCCGGCGGCACCTCCGAGCGGCTGTCCGTGCTCACCGCGCGCGAGCGCGAGGTGATGTCGATGGCCGCCACCGGGCTCACCAACGAGGAGATCGCCGAGCGGATGTTCGTCAGCCCGTTCACCGTCCGCACCCACGTCCACCGCGCGATGGCCAAGCTGGACGCCCGGGACCGGGCCCAACTCGTCGCGATCGCCTACCAGTCCGGCCTGGTCCCGCCGGGCCGTCCGGCCTGACCGGCGAAGGCCCGCCCGTCGGCTCATCCGTCGGCCGGTCCGTCGGCCCGTCCGTCCAACTCGCCTGGTTTGCGCCGGTGGCAGGGCTGAGCGACCGTCAAACTCCGGCCATATGTCGGTGATCTGAATTCCGGCCTGCCCGAAAACGACCTCCGAACTGGTGTATCAGCGAGTAGTCTGCCGATGACTCAGGATGAGGAGGGTGTTCGTGGAAACGAAGGACACGGCAGGCGAGGTGCGGATTCTCCAGCCGTTGCCCGGGCGCACGGCGGACGGATCGCAGGAGTTCGACCTGCGGTTGACGCGTTTGCTCCGCCTGCTCGGGGCTGAGGCCGCGCACGGGGCGGACTTCCCGAGCGCGGCCCGGTGGGAGGTCCACAAGGCGCTTTCCGGGCGTACCGACCTGCCCGAGGAGTACTTCGAGGCACTGCTGGAAGCGGCGATCTACGACCCCAACCCGAGCTTCAACCGGCGCTTCGTCGAGCCGGCCCTGCTCGCTTTCGGCCAGCGCCGGGTCCGGCTGACCCTGCTCGGCTACCTGCACACCGGCACCGACACCGAGCGCGCCGGCGCCGCCCGGGCCTGGTACTGGACGTCCCTGTCGGTCGGGGACGGCCGCAGCACGGCCGCCGCCGACGAAGGCTCGACCGTGCGGGACGCCTGGTACGAGGCCGCCCTGCGGGAGTTCGTCGCCAACGAGGACCTGGACGTGCGGCGCTGCATCCTCCCCGGGCTGCCCCTCGTGCCGCGTGCCTACCCGTCGCGGCTGCACGCCCTGGTGGAGGCCGCGGTGGCCATCGCGAGGGCGCACCCCGACGAGTACATCCGGCACCGCGCCGAGGTCCAGGTCGGTCTCTGACCGCCCCCGGCCCCGCCAGGCCCACCGGCGGGGCCGGGCGACCGCGCTGGGGGGGCGAACTCGGCCGTCACGGCGCCCCCTTGGCGGCCCCGTCGACCGGGTGGGTCAGCCCGTCTTGACGGTGATCTCGCCGATGTTCGTCCCGAGGTCCAGCTTGTACTGGCCGTTCGGGTCGTTCTGGACGCCGATGTGCTTCTCGCCCAGGTCGGTCGAGGCGGTGACGTGGTAGGAGGCGGTCGGCACGGTCACGTTGATCTCGCCGTTGGAGGTCTTCGCCGTGATGTTCTGGGCCTTGCCGGGGGTGAGCTTGATCCCGCCGTTGTCGGTCTTGGCGCTGACCCGGTCACCCTTGAGCGAAGTGCCCTTGATCTCGCCGTTGTCGGTGCGCACGTCGACCGGCCCGGCCACGTCGTCGAGCGTGATGTCGCCGGAGCTGGTGTGCACCGAGACGTCGCCGACCTGGGTGAGCTTGATCCCGCCCGCCGACGTCCCCCCGGTGATCGGCAGCCCCGGCGGCAGCTCGACGGTGTAGTCCACCGAGCAGTTGCGTCCGCAGCCGCCGAGCACCAGCACGCCGCCGTCCACCCGGGTGCTCGCGCCCGGCTTGCCGCTCCGGTACGTGATGTTGCGGTGGACGGCGGCCTGGGTGGCGCCGGCCTTGCCGCGTACGGTCACCTCCCCGGCGTCGCTGTCCAGCCGGATGCCGGTGATCTTGTCCGTGACGGTGGCGTCGTCGGTGAAGTTGGTCCCGATCGGGTTGCAGGCGCTGAGCACCCCGGCGGAGACCCCGGCGACCACGAGAGCCCCCGCGAAACGGTGGTACCTGCCCATGTTCGTCCCCCATGTGTCCTGCGCTGCTTGTTGCGCGATAGCCCCTGATGACCGCCCCCGTCCGGAGCCGTCCCGACGACAGTAACCGCACGTGGTGGCCCCGGTCGGTGGTATTAACCCCCCTAAAGCGACTCCAGCCAGCCCCCCGGCGCCGCTCCACCCACCCTCACCCGTGTCCACCTGGGCCCACCCGTGCCCACCGGTGCCCCTGCCGTCGCCCCGGGGAGAAATCTGTAGACCGGCCTACATATTTTCCGGGGGCGGCCGCGGAGCCGTTTTCCGCACAGGAAGTCGGACCTGCCGACTTCCTGCGCGGAAGCGAGCCCGGCGTCCTCCCGGCGGGAGAGAATCTGTAGACCGGTCGGTATATTTTCCCCGGGGCGCCGTCAGGGCTTGCGACCCACCGCGCCGTAGATGCTGACGCGGTCGGCGCCGGGGGCGGGGGCGGTGTCGGGGCGCCAGAGGGGGACGGTGGTGATGCCGGGGTCGAGGAGGTCGAGGCCGTCGAAGAAGGTGCGGACCTCGTCGCGGGTGCGGCCGACGAGGGGGGCGGTGGCCTTGTCGTAGATGCCGGTGACGCGGTCGCGGACCTCGGCGGGGATGAAGTCGGCAGTGCCGTGCGAGAGGACGAGGTGGCTGCCGGAGGGGAGCGCGTCCATCAGCGTGTCGACCGCTTGGTACGGCTTGTCCTCGTCGCGCAGGAAGTGCAGGACGGCGGCCAGGACGAGGCCGACCGGTCGGGAGAGGTCGAGGAGCCCTGCGGCCTCGACGGCGGCGAGTACGGCGGACGGCTCGCGCAGGTCGGCCTGGAGGACGGCGGTCCGCCCCGGGCCCGTGCCGGACATCAGGGCGCGGGCGTGGCTGAGCACGATCGGGTCGTTGTCGACGTAGGCGACCTGCGCCCCGGGGTTGGCGGCCTGGGCGATCTCGTGGGTGTTGCCGGCGGTGGGGATGCCGGTGCCGATGTCGAGGAACTGGTCGATGCCGAGGTCGGCGACGCAGCGCACCGCGCGGGTGAGGAAGCCCCGGTTGGCCCGTGCGGTGGAGCGGAACTCCGGATTGGCGGCGAGCGCCTTCTCGGCGGCGGCCCGGTCGGCGGGGAAGTTGTCCTTCCCGCCGAGGTAGTAGTCGTACATCCGGGCCGGGTGCGGGATGTCGGGCCGTAGGTCGGCCGGGGTTCCGGCCTCGCCGGACTCCCACGGGTCGTCGTGTCCCACGGCCGCTGCCTCCGTCTGTTGACGATCGTATGATCTGCTTGCAACTCCCTCGGCGGACAGCCTAAAGCCCAGGTCACGGCCCTGGTGGCGGTTGGTCGGGTCACCCCTGTATGTCCGTTTTCGTCGCCCATCGCGCGCCCCCGGTCGTCCCGGCGCAGGATGGGAGGTCCCGGCGGCGAACCGTCGCCGGACGACGGAAGCGGAAAGGCCGGGGAACGGGAGGTCCGACGCCGTGGTGATCGCTATGGCAGACATCCGCGAATGGCGCGGCCACGTCGTGGTCGACGAGAAGAGCCACCGCATCGGCTCGCTGGAGTCCGTCTATGTGGAGACGGCCACCGACCAGCCGTTCTTCGCCACCGTCACGGTCGGCCTGGTGACCAAGCGCCGCCTGGTGTTCGTCCCGCTCGACGGGGCGGTCGTCGGGCCGGACTACGTCCGGGTGGCGTTCCCGAAGAACCAGGTCAAGCAGGCGCCGTCGATCGGCACCGACGACGTCCTGCCCGCCGAGGAGGAACCGGCCGTGTTCGCGCACTACGGGCTCCCGTACGAGACCGGCGCCGGCGGCGAGCGCCGCCTCGCCCGCCGCTGAACACCGTCGCTGAGCACTGTCGCTGAGCACCGCCGCTGAACCGTCGAACACCCCAGCGCCCCTCGCCCGCATCGCCCCGCCCGGGAATGGATACCCCGCCGGGTACAGTTGTCAGTCGACAGTCGATGCGAAAGGCGGCCCGGACATGCAGGTGGACGAGGAGTCGGTCGGCGCGGTCCTGAACCGGCTGCGCCGTGCCCAGGGCCAGTTGGCCGGGGTGATCGCGATGATCGAGGCGGGCCGTGACTGCAAGGACGTGGTCACCCAGCTCGCGGCGGTCTCGCGCGCCCTGGACCGGGCCGGGTTCAAGATCGTGGCCAGCGGCATGCGCCAGTGCATGGCCGTATCCGACGAGGACACCCCGCCGATGAGCGAGGCCGAGCTGGAGAAGCTGTTCCTCGCCCTGGCATAAGTCAGGAAGCCGAGGAGCGCAGAAGCCAAGAGGCGCAGAGGCGCAGCAGCGCAGGAGGGCCGCGACGGATCCCGTCGCGGCCCTCCCGGCGCTTCCGGCGTTTCCGCCGAGGATTCCCGCCGCCCGCCACGGAGTTCCCGAACCGCCCGATGGGCCGTCACGCGCCGTTCACGTCCCGGTCGCTGACTTTCGGATGAATGAGGGCCGCCCACAGTTGTACAGCCAACTGTCGGGTCCTCCCTCCCCAGCCTCCGTGACCAGCCGCGCGCGGACCCGGCGCCGACCCCCGGCGGACCGGGCCCCGGGCGGCGGACAGGACAACCGTGGCCGCAGGCAGCGCCCTGACCCTCACCTCCTCCGCCAACCCCGCCGAAGGCGACCGGCTCACCTTCCACTGGACGACCGACGCCCCCGACGCCAAGAACTGGGTCGGCGTCTACGACGGCGGCCGTCAGCCCGGCAACGGCAGCTCCCTCGTCTGGAAGTACGTCCCGGGCACCTCCGGCGACCTCCAGCTCGACACCTCCGCGCTGACCGGCGGCCCGTACACCGCCTACCTGCTCGCCAAGGACGGCTACGGCGTCCTCGCCCAGACGGCCCCGTTCAGCTTCCGCGCCAAGCCGGCCGTCGTCCGCCCGCACAGCGCCGTGGACGCCCTCACCACCGCGCCCGTCGCCCCCGGCGCGGCGGTCTCCGTCAAGCTCGGCGGCCTCTGGTCCCGCCCGGCCGGCAACCCGGCGGGGAGCGCCGCCTTCCGCAAGGTCAGCGGGCCGTCCTGGCTGAACGTCACCGCCGACGGCACGCTCACCGGCACCGCGCCCGCGGCGGGCAAGAGCCCCGAGGTGGCCGTCGTCGGCGTCAAGGACAGCGCGGGTGCCGTCGACACCGTCACCGTCCTCATCCCCGTGGTCGACCCCGCCGCGCCGCCGCGCCTCAAGGCCGCCAGCTGGAACCTGCACGACGCCGGCGCCGGGTACACCGACGCCCTGGAGAAGCAGCTGCGCGTCGTCCTCACCCAGGGCCTGGACGTGCTCGCCCTCCAGGAGACCGCCGGTGAGCGGGCGAAGACCCTGGCCGACGCGCTCGGCTGGTACGCCTACCAGAGCCCCGGCAGCGTCGGCATCCTGAGCCGCTACCCGCTCGCCGACGTCACCCCGCCGACCGCCGACCTGCCCGCCGCTGGGGCCACCGTGCAGCTCCCCGGCGGCCGGGCCGTCCGGTTCTGGGCCGCGCACCTCGACGAGGCCGGCTACGGCCCGTACGCGCTCCAGGACGGTCGGACGGCCGCCCAGACGGAGGCGGCCGAGACCGCCTCGCTCCGCCTGAAGCAGGCCAAGGCCCTGGCCGCCGCAGTGAGCGCGGACATCGCCCGGCGGACCCCGGTGGTGCTCGCCGGCGCCCTCTCCTCGCCGTCCCACCTGGACTGGACGGCCGCCACCGCCGCCGCGCACGGCGGCGTCGGGGTGCTCAACTGGCCCGTCGGCGTGGCCCTCCAGGGCGCGGGGCTGACCGACACCTTCCGCGAGGAGCACCGCGACCCGGTCAAGTTCCCGGGCGCGACCTGGTCGCCGACCCGCAAGCAGCGCGGCGCCAAGCCCGAGCCGCAGGACCGCATCGACTACGTCCAGTACGCGGGCCCGCTGAAGCTGGTCGAGGCGCACACCCTGGTCGCCGACTGGCCGCAGCCCGAGCCGAACACCGCCGCCAACGAGTGGCCCTCCGACACCGCCGCCGCCGTCGCCACTTTCCAGCTCTGAGAGGCCAGTTCGTGATGTCCGAGCTCTCCCGCCGCACCTTCGTCGGCGCCACCGCGGCCGTCGGCGCCACCGCCCTGACCGGATTGGGCGCCGCCCCCGCCGAGGCCGCCCCCGCCGCCGCCCCTGCCGCCTCCGAGCGGCTGACGGGCACCATCAAGGACGTCAAGCACGTCGTCGTGCTGATGCAGGAGAACCGCAGCTTCGACCACTACTTCGGCACGCTCAGCGGCGTCCGCGGCTTCGGCGACAAGCAGGCGCTCCAATTCCCGGACGGCGCCGACGTGTTCCGCCAGCCGGACAGCCGCCGCAGCGACGGCGGAGCCATGCTGCCGTACCGGATGGACACCTCGAAGTACAACGCGCAGAACGCCGGCGGCCTGCCCCACGACTGGGCGACCGGCCACCAGGCGATCAACAACGGCGCGATGAACAAGTGGATCGCCGCCAAGGGCGAGCGCACCATGGGCTACTTCACCCGGGACGACATCCCCTACCAGTACGCCCTGGCCGACGCGTTCACCCTCTGCGACGCCTACTTCACCTCCCTCGCCGGCCCGACCGACCCCAACCGGCTCTACCTCTGGACGGGCACCTCCGGCCCCGGCCGCGACGGCACCACCGGGCCCTGGATCGACAACACCCCGGTCACCGACAACCCCGTCGCCGACTGGACCACCTACGCCGAGCGCCTGGAGCAGGCCGGCGTCAGCTGGCGGGTCTACCACAACCCCAGCAAGGACGACCGCACCGGCGACTACGACGACAACGCCCTCTCCTACTTCAAGCAGTTCCACAACTTCCCGCCCACCGACCCGCGTTACATCAACGCGATGACCAAGTTCGACCCGGCCGCCTTCGACCGCCACTGCAAGGACGGCACCCTGCCGACCATCTCCTGGCTGGTCGCCCCCTACCTCTTCTCCGAGCACCCGGAGGCCGGCCCGGCGTACGGGGCGCACTGGGTCAACCAGGCCCTCCAGTCGCTGATGTCCAACCCGGCGGTGTGGGAGCACACCGTCTTCCTGGTCATGTACGACGAGAACGACGGCTACTTCGACCACATGGTCCCGCCCACCCCCGAGCCCGGCACTCCCGAGGAGTTCACCCAGGGCCGCGCCATCGGCCTCGGCAACCGCGTCCCGCTGTGGGTCGTCTCGCCCTGGTCGCGCGGCGGTTGGGTCAACTCCCAGGTCTTCGACCACACTTCCGTGCTGCGCTTCATGGAGCTGGTCACGGGCGTCGCCGAGCCGAACATCTCGGCCTGGCGCCGGTCCGTCTGCGGCGACCTCACCAGCTGCTTCGACTTCGCCGCGCCGAACCCGTCCGTCCCGTCGCTGCCCGACACCACCGCCCTGATGGCCAGGGCCGACGCGGGCACCAAGCTGCCCGGCGTCGCCCTCCCGGCGGTCGGAGCCCAGTCGATGCCCGTCCAGGAGCGCGGCGAGCGCCCGCACCGCCCGCTGCCCTACCAGCCGTGGGCCGACGTGGAGGTGGACCGCAAGACCGGCAAGGTCACCTGCACGATGAGCAACGACGGTTCGGTGGCCTTCCCGTACACCGTCTACCCGAACATCGCGCTGCCCTTCGCGGGCACCCCGTACACCGTCGCCCCCGGCGCCACCGCCCGGTACGTCTGGGACGCCGCCACCACCAACGGCCGCTACGACTTCACCGTCCACGGCCCGGACGGCTTCGTCCGCCGCTTCGCCGGCACCGTGGTCCGGGACGGGCAGGACGGCCAGAACGACATCGGCGTGCCGATCGTCACCGCCGACCTGCACGGCAGCGTGCGGCTCACCTTGCAGGTGGCCAACGACGGCATGACCGACGTCTCCTTCACCGCCGCCCCCAACGACTTCGCCGGCACCGCGCAGACCGTCCGGGTCAAGCCCGGGCAGCAGGTGAACCTGTCCTGGCCGCTGGACAAGCAGGGGCGCTACGACGTCGTCGTCACCGCCCACACCGGCCTGCGCTTCGTGCAGCGCTACGCGGGCTGGGTGCACTGACCCGGTAGCGGGCGGGCCGCGGGCCGGGGGCGCCGAACCGGTGACCCCCGGCCGTGGCTCGGCCGTCCGGGCGGGGCCCGGGGCTACCGTCGGGCGCATGCAGAAGATCACCACCTTCCTCTGGTTCGACGGCCAGGCCGAAGCGGCCGCCACCTTCTACACCTCGCTCTTCCCCAACTCCCGCATCACGCAGGTCACCCGCTACCCCGAGACCGGCCCCGGCGGAGCCGGCTCGGTCATGACCGTCGCCTTCGAACTCGCCGGGCGGGAGTACGCGGCCCTCAACGGCGGCCCCGAGTTCCACTTCACCGAGGCCATGTCGCTGCAGGTGGAATGCGAGGATCAGCAGGAGGTCGACGAGCTCTGGGCCGAGCTCACCGCCGACGGCGGCCAGGCGGGCCCGTGCGGCTGGCTCAAGGACCGCTTCGGCCTCTCCTGGCAGATCACCCCGCGCGTCCTGCTCGACCTGATCGCCGACGAGGACCGGGCCAAGGCCGGCCGGGTGATGGCGACGATGATGCGGATGCAGAAGATCGAGGTCCAGCCGCTGCTCGACGCGGCCAGGGGCTGACGCGATGGCCGCGCCCGCCTTCCGCAGCACCCTCTACCTGCGCGCCACCCCCGAGCGGGTCTGGCACGCCCTCACCAACGCCGACGAGTCCGGCCTCTACTGGGGCCACCGCAACGTCTCCACCTGGCTGCCCGGCGCGCCCTGGGAGCACCAGCGGGCCGACGGCTCCGGGACGGCCGACGTGATCGGCGTCGTCGAGGCCGTCGACCGCCCGCACCGGCTGGTCACCACCTGGGCGGGGCCCGGGGAACGACGCCCGGGCGGTCCCTCCCGGGTCACCTTCGAGCTCCGGGGCTGGCACGACCTCACCCGGCTCACCGTCACCCACGACCAGCTGGCCGACGAGGCCGAGCGGGCGGACGTCGAGCAGGGCTGGTCGGCGGTGCTGTCCAACCTGAAGACCTACCTGGAGACCGGCCACCCGCTCCCGCAGGAACCCTGGTCGATGCCCTGAGCCCCCTGAGCCCCCTGAGCCTCCTGAGCCCGACGCAGGGTCAGCGCCCGGCCCGCACCGCCGGGCGCGCCCGCTCGCCCCGGACGAACCGGCGCAGCCCGGCGAACCGCGAGAACCGCTCCCGGCTCGCCACCGAGGCCCGGTCCAGCTCCTCCATCAGCCGCCGGCTGCGGTGCTCCAGGTCCAGTTCGTCCAGGATCCGGTCCACCTCGGCCAGTATCGAACCGTGCAACTGCCACGCCTCCGGGTGCTCCCGCACCTTCTGCAGCAGCACCTGGGCGACGTTCTCCCGGCAGGTCCAGGCCGCGGCCAGCTCGGCGGTCAGCCGCCGCTCCGCCTCCTCGGCGCTGCGGCTCACCTGGGTGGTGACCAGCACCGCGAAGCTGACCATGGCCCCGCCGACGTGCGCCAGCAGTTCCTCCAGGCCCACCGCGACGTCCGGCGGGAACAGCCGCTCGCCGGGCGCGCGCCGCTTGGCCAGGTCGGTCAGCGAGCGGGCCAGCACCCGGATCACCACCACGCAGATCTCCAGGGTGTCCAGTCCGGTGCGCAGCACCAGCCGGGACAGCAGTCCGTCGTTGATCCGCGGATTGAGCCGCAGGCTGTCCTCCGCCTGGCGCAGTGCCACGTCCACGTCGGCGATGGCGTGGTCGAGCCGGCGGGCCTCGTGCAGCTGCTCGGCGGCCCGGGCGACCGGGGTCGGACGGCCCAGCTGTTCGGCGATGTCCAGCAGCAGCTGCCGGGCCCGCCGGGCGAGGTCCTCGATCGACTCCCCGGCGGTGTCCACCCAGACCGGCGGGGCGAACAGCAGGTTGAACAGCAGGCCGACGGCGGCGCCGATCAGCGTCTCCAGCACCCGGTCCCAGGCCTGCGAGGCGAGCCCGCTGACGCCGAGGATCAGCATGGCGCTGATCGCGACCTCCTGGACGAACTCCTCGACCCGGACGAACCGGCCGACGACCAGCGAGGCCAGGATGATCAGCCCGAGGCTCCACCAGGAGAGCCCCACCACGGCGCTGAAACCGGTCGCGATCAGCACGCCGACCACCACCGAGTTGACCCGGCGGATGCTGGTCTTGAGCGTCGAGTAGACGGTGACCTGCACCACCAGCAGCGCGGTGAGCGGGGCGGTCAGCGGGGCCGGCTCGTTGCTGAGCCGGGTGGCCACCGCGAAGGCGAGGGTGGCGGCCACGGTGGCCCGTACGGTCTGGACGACGAAGGGTTCTCGGGCACCGCGGCGGATCAGGGCCGTGAGGGACTCCGGGAGAAGGGCCATGTCGCCCTTCTTTCCCTGTGGCAGCCCTTCACACCGCCGAGCCGCCCGACCGGCACCCGTATGCCCGGGCCCGGGTCACGGGACAGAACATCCGGCGGGCCACGGCCTACCGCGGGTCCTGGCGGTTCAGCCGCAGCTTCCAGGGCGCCAGCGCCGACTCGACCTGCACCCCGATGCTCATCTTCGACGCGCCCTCGATCCGCTCCTCGAAGCGGATCGGCACCTCGCGGATCGTCAGACCGCGCTGGACGACCCGGTAGTTCATCTCGACCTGGAACGAATACCCGCTGCTCTGCACGGTCGGCAGGTCGATCGCCCGCAGGGTGCTCGCCCGCCAGGCCTTGAAACCGGCGGTGGCGTCCCGGACGCCCAGGCCGAGGATGGTGTTGACGTAGAGGTTGGCCCAGGCGGACAGGGCCTTGCGGTGCCAGGGCCACTCCGCGGCGGTCGAACCGCCGGGCACGTAGCGGGAGCCGAGCACCACGGCGGTGTCGTCGGCCAGCAGGGCCTGGACCATCGCGGGTATCGCCGAGGCCGGGTGCGAGAGGTCGGCGTCCATCTGGACCACGACGTCGGCGTCCTCGTCCAGGGCCCGGGCCATGCCGGCCAGGTAGGCGCGGCCGAGGCCGTCCTTCTCGGTGCGGTGCAGCACGCCCACGGTGCCGCCGGATTCCGCGGCGAGCTTGTCGGCGATCTCGCCGGTGCCGTCCGGCGAGTTGTCGTCGACCACCAGCAGGTGCAGGCCCGGTACCGGGAGGTCCGCGAGAAGACCCGCGAGGACCGGAAGGTTCTCCCGTTCGTTGTACGTGGGGACGACGACAACGACCTTCGGGGAGGCCTCGACCATGTTCTGTTTCCCTCGTGCCCTTTCCGGCCGGCACCCGTGCCACGCCGGACGGTTGTCCTTGACGACCTGCGGTGGATGAGACCGTGCGAGTGTATCGGTGCGGCGGACGGTTCCTCGCCCCGGGTGACGGGCTGGGCACGGCCGGCCACGGCCCGGAAATCCGTTCGACCGCGATGCGTGCCCGGGGCGCCGCGTCACCGCCCCGATCCGTCGTTCCGGGAAATTTCTTCGACGGCCCCTCGCAGACGGTCCCTCGCAGCTCCCGGCGGGCTACGCCCCGCCGTAGACGGTCGCGAGGTTGTCCCGGGCCGGGTGGGTCAGGCCGGCCGGGCCGGCGGCGAAGGTGCGCAGGACGTTCTCGGTGACCCGGCGGACCAGGTCCCCGGCCCGGGCATCGATCCCGTGGTCGGCGCTGCCGCCCCCGGGCCCGTGCGCGTCCAGGGCCTCCACCCAGCGCATCGTCCCGGAGGCGAACACCCCGGCGCCGCCCGGCACGGTGTAGTACGCGGTGTCGGAGTGCGAGCGGCGGCCCTCGCAGACCACGGGGGAGTGCGCGATCACCTCGATCGGACGCGGGGTGGGGAAGGCGGTGTCCACCCGGTCGTACTCGACGCCGACCAGGTGCGGGAAGGACGCCCCGGTGGCGACGCCGGTGCCCTCGAACGCCCAGTGCTCCGGCGAGCCGACCACGTACGGGGCGTCCACCGGGTAGCCGTCGTAGATCACGCCGAGCATCGAGCTCTCCGGGTCGGCGCCCGGGCCGACCCGGAAGTCGGTGGTCGCCGGGGCGCCGGCCTGGTGGCCCGGGTCCTGCGCCCACGCGTCCTTGTAGCAGACCACCGTCCGGTCCGGGCCCAGCTCCGAGGGCTCGAAGCGGACCCGGCGGAAGCAGCAATTGGCGCCCAGGACCGCCAGGTTGGTGCCGGCGTCCCGGGCCGCGACCACCTGGGCGCGCTGCTCGGGGGACCAGTACTCGTCGTGGCCGAGCGAGAGGACGGCGCTCGCGCCGTGCAGCAGCCCGGGCTCGCGGGCCACGTCGATCCCGGTGGTGTAGGCGAGCGGCAGCCCGAGCCGCTCGGCGAGCGCGACCAGTGGCGCCTCGTACACCAGGAACAGCCCGGCGCCGTGGTCGTAGTCGTAGGGCCGGTCGAAGACCACCCGCAGCGAGCGGGTGGCCAGACCGCCGGTGGGGCCGTTGTAGAGGCTGTACCCGCCCCACTCGTTGTACGCCTGCCAGGTGGCGGGGGCGCTCATCACCACCGTCCGCCCGGCGGTGGCGGCGGAGCGGACGGTGAGCGGGACGTAGCGCTGGCCGGAGCCGTCCTCGGCGTCCAGGCGCAGCAGGTAGGCGCCCTCGGGCCAGCCGGTGGTGTCCACGGCGAGGGTGCGCTGCCAGCCGGTCAGCACGGTCCTGGTCGCGGGGTCCACGTGCGGGGCGGGCTGCCGGCCGCCCGGGACGTGCTCGCGGCGCCAGACCAGGCGGGCGCGGGCGCCGTCGTACCAGCCGGTGCGGTAGGCGGAGACGGTGAAGGCGGCGGCCGGGGTGGAGACGTGCAGGCCGAACTGCTCACCGGGCAGCACGCTGACCCGGTCGGCGAAGCCCTCGATGGCGTCGGCGGGGCCGGGGTCGGTGATCTCCCAGTCGGGCGCGCCGGGCAGGGACTGCTCCGGCGGGACGACCACGTGCTGGGCGGCGGTCGGGGCGGGGGCGTCGGCGGAGGGGCGCGGGGCAGGGCCGTCGGACGAGGAGTGCGGGGCGGGGTCCGGGTGGCGGGTGCCGCAGGAGGCGGTGGCCGCCGCCAGCAGGCCCAGGCCCAGAATCCCCCGCCGACTCGGTTCCGCCACCGCTGCCTCCCTGGTGTCCGTCCTCGGCAAACCTGCACACATCGGTCGATCGCGCGGACATCCTCGCCTGTTCCGGGTGGCGGGTGCGGCCCGCCGCGCCGGGACGACCAGCACGGCGGGGCGCCGCCCGCCACCGCTGAGGGCCGTCCGGGGCACCGCTGGCGTGTCCGGACGCGCTGCTCCCCGGCGGTACCGATCCGGTCCCCTAGCCTGACCAGGCCCGCCGTCCGGCGGCCTTTGGGGGGCCGGAGCCGAGCGCGGCCGGCCGACTCGTGGACAGGGGTGCACGTGGTGTCGTCGGGTTCGGCCGATCCGGGGGTGGCACCCGCGACCCGCGGCGCGAGGTTCCGGGCGTGGATGCTGGAAGGCCTGTCGGACATGGCCAAGCAGCACCCCGGCCCGCACGCCGAGGCGCCGCACGTCAAGGGCCAGCGCTGGTGGCGGGTGATGTGCCTGACCGGCCTGGACTACTTCTCCACGCTCGGCTACCAGCCCGGCATCGCCGCCCTCGCCGCCGGCCTGCTCTCGCCGCTGGCGACCATCGTGCTGGTGATCGTCACCCTGCTCGGCGCCCTGCCCGTCTACCGGCGGGTCGCCCAGGAGAGCCCGCACGGCCAGGGCTCGATCGCGATGCTGGAGCGGCTGCTGTCGTTCTGGCAGGGCAAGCTCTTCGTGCTCACGCTGCTCGGCTTCGCGGCCACCGACTTCATGATCACCATCACCCTGTCGGCCGCCGACGCGACCGCGCACCTGGTGGAGAACCCGCATCTGCACAGCGTGCTGACCGGCAAGCAGGTGACGATCACCCTCATCATGGTGGCCCTGCTCGGTGGGGTCTTCCTCAAGGGCTTCAGCGAGGCGATCGGCATCGCCGTCGTCCTGGTCGCGGTCTACCTCGCGCTGAACGTCGTGGTGGTGACCAACGGACTCTGGCACGTGCTGAAGGCCCCGCACGTCGTCGGCGACTGGGCCGACGCGCTCACCGCCGAGCACGGCAACGTGATCGCGATGATCGGCGTCGCACTGATCGTCTTCCCGAAGCTCGCGCTCGGCCTGTCCGGCTTCGAGACCGGCGTCGCCGTGATGCCGCACATCGAGGGGGACCCGGACGACACCGAGGAGAAGCCCACCGGCCGGATCCGCGGCGCCCGCAAGCTGCTCACCACCGCGGCCGCGATCATGAGCTGCTTCCTGATCACCACCAGCCTCATCACCACCCTGCTGATCCCCGCGGACGCCTTCAAGGCCGGCGGCCAGGCCAACGGGCGGGCGCTCGCCTACCTCGCCCACGAGAACCTCGGCAACACCTTCGGCAGCGTCTACGACCTGTCCACGATCGCCATCCTCTGGTTCGCCGGCGCCTCCGCGATGGCCGGACTGCTCAACCTGATGCCGCGCTACCTGCCCCGCTACGGCATGGCCCCGCACTGGGCCCGCGCGGTGCGCCCCACCGTGATCGTCCTCACCCTGATCGCCTTCCTGGTCACCTGGCTGTTCGACGCCAACGTGGACGCCCAGGGCGGCGCGTACGCGACCGGCGTGCTGGTGCTGATCAGCTCGGCCGCCATCGCCGTCACCATCGCCGCCCACAAGTCCGGGCAGCGCCGCAGGACGGTCGGCTTCGCCGTGATCGCCGGGGTCTTCCTCTACACCACGGCCGTGAACATCGCCGAGCGGCCGGACGGCGTCAAGATCGGCGGCTGCTTCATCGCCGGCATCATGCTGGTCTCCTTCCTCTCCCGGCTCAAGCGGGCCTTCGAACTGCGCGTCACCGACGTGGTGCTCGATGTCGTCGCGGAACGCTTCGTCCGGGACTACATGCACCGCCCGCTACGGCTGATCGCCAACGAGCCGAACAGCCGGGACCTCGCCGAGTACCGCGACAAGATCCGCCAGATCCGCGCCGACAACGACATCCCGGTCGAGGACGACCTGGTGTTCGTCGAGGTCACGGTGCTCGACCCGTCCGACTTCGAGGCCGAGCTGACCGTGCGCGGCGAGGTGCTGCACGACCGCTACCGGGTGCTGACGCTGCAGAGCTCCAGCGTGCCGAACGCGCTGGCCGCCCTGCTGCTGCGGGTACGGGACCTCACCGGGCAGCAGCCGCACATCTACTTCGAGTGGACCGAGGGCAACCCCTTCGCCCAGTTCCTGCGGTTCTTCCTGTTCGGGCAGGGCGAGATCGCCCCCGTCACCCGCGAAGTCCTGCGCGAGGCCGAACCGGACCGCAGCCGCCGCCCGGCCGTCCACGTCGGCTGACGGCACCTCCCCGCCGAACGGGTCGACCGTCTCCGCCTCTGCTCAGTGGCAGTCCAGGTCAGCGGCAGTCCGGGTCGTCCGGGTCAGCGGCTCGGGTGGGACTTGCTCCAGGCCGGGGCGACGAAGGCCACCAGGGCGACGGCGAAGCCGAGTTGGAGAAGGTGCCGGATCCAGTCGATGCCCGAGGTGTGGCGGACGCCGATCCATCCGGAGACGGCGTTGCCGAGCCAGGCCCCGGCGGCGCCGAGCAGCATCGTCAGCCACCAGGGGATCGACTGCGGCCCGCGCAGGATCAGCTTGGCCAGTACGCCCAGCACGAAGCCGATGAGCAGAATCCACAGGAGCTGGAACATCGCAGTCCACCTTCCGGGCGCCGCCGGACTGACACCGGTGCGCCGAATCGCCGAGACGCGGTTCGTCCCATGATCGCCCGGATCGGCCGAACGGGCACGTCGGGAGCTTCTACGGCTCCGGCCGCACCTGTTCGGTCCTGAGCTTCACCGAGGACTCCTGGCGGCCGGCCCTCAGCGTTCCAGTGCCGCCTCGACGGCCTCGCGGACGTCCGGGTGCGGGTCGTTCGCGAGGCCGTCGAGCAGGGCGGCGACACCTGGGGTGGACCAGCCGGCGACGGCCCACACCAGTTCCTCGCGCACGGCCGGGTCCGGGTGGGCGGCCAGCCGGGCGAGGCGGTCCAGTGGGCCGCGGCGGCGGCGCCCGAAGCTCTGCAGGGCGGCGAGCAGTTCGGCGGGGTCGCCCGGCTCGCCGGCGGCCTCGATCCGGGCGAGCAGGACGGGCACGGGCGGCGGCGGGGCGTCCAGCGGGTGCTGGTGGCGCTCGCGCAGTCGACGGCTGCCGTACCCGCCGACGGGCTGGCAGCCCATGCAGGGGCAGGGCCGGGTGCCGTGGGCGTTCGGCTGGTAGCGCCAGCCGGAGACCTGCGGCACGCCGCGGATCCGGTGGACCTCGCGGGCGCCCACCGCGCGCGGCACGAACACCTCCCAGCCGCGCGGGTCCGCCAGTTCGGCGATCCGCCGCACCGCCTCGGCGGCGGGCACCCACTGTTGGGCGTCCCTCGCGCGGTCCCGGTAGTGCCCGGCCAGCACCTGCTGTGCGTCGTCCAGCCGGAGGTGCACCGCGACCAGCGAGCCCCCGGTGCCGAACCGGGCCAGTTCGCGCAGCCACTGGTGGGTCAGCGGGTACGAGGGCAGTACCGGGAAGCAGTACAGCCCGCGCACCCCGCCCTGCCCCCGGCTGTCGGCCCGGATCCCGGCGCGGCGGATCCGCGGCGCGTTCGCCGCGGTGGTCAGGTGCACGAACATCGCCATGGCCCGGGATGCTAGCGGCTGGCCGAACGCGGGCCCATCGGATTTCCTCGGGAGACGGGGCGGGGCGGGGCGGGAGGCAGAGCAGGAGGCGGGGCGGGAGGCGTCAGGCGGTGCCCGTGCGGCGGGTGATCAGGGCGGCGAGGCCGTCCAGGATGCGGTCCAGGCCGAAGTCCAGGGCCTGGTCGCGCCCGTCCTCGCCGGTCATGGCGGCGGCCAGGGCGGGGTAGCGGTCGGCGTGCTGGTGCACCAGCGTGCCGAGGGCGGTGAGGAGTTCGGCTTCGGGGGAGCCGTCGGGCCCGGCGGCGCGGGACTGCTGGGCGATGCTGCGGACGTGTCCGGCGAGCAGGACGGCGGCGTCCATCCGCTCGGGGCCGGTCAGTCCGTGGCCGTCGAGGGCGGTCACCACCCGTTCCAGCCAGGTGAGTTCCTTCGGGCCCATCACCCGGGGGCCGACGGTGGCGTCGAGCAGCCACGGGTGGCGGCCGAACGACTCGGTCAAGTGGTGTGCCCAGGCGGTGAGTTGGCCCCGCCAGTCGTGGGCGTTCCGGTCCTGCGGGGGCTCGCCGACGGCGGCCTCGACCATCAGGGCGACGAGTTCGGCCTTGCCGGGCACGTAGCGGTAGAGCGACATCTTGGTGAAGTCGAGCAGCCCGGCGACCTTCTGCATCGAGACCGCGCCCAGGCCTTCGGCGTCCGCGATCTCGACGCCCGCCGCCGCGATCCGCTCCAGGCTGAGGGCCGGTTTCGGCCCGCGGGTGGGCTTGGCCGGGGGGCCCCAGAGCAGCCGCACCATGTCGTTCGCCGCCTCGCTCACATTCCGCTCCCGTTCTGGGGGTTGCTCGTCCGACCTAACTGCGTCTACCGTACACAGCAGCAAACAGTATCCACTGGACACAGTTTTTCGATCCTCTCGGACGGAGTGGTTTCCCATGAGCACCAAGGTCCTGATCTCGGGCGCGAGCATCGCCGGCCCCGCCCTGGCCCACTGGCTCGGCCGGTACGGCTTCGAGGTCACCGTCGTCGAACTCGCCCCGGCGCTGCGCGGCGGCGGCCAGAACGTCGACTTCCGCGGCCGCACCCACCTGACGGTGCTGGAGCGGATGGGCGTCCTCGACGAACTGCGCGCGCTCGACACCGGCGGCAGCCCGATGACCTTCCTCGGCGCCGACGGCCGCCGACTCCTGCACCTGCCCGCCGAGTTCGCGGGCGGCGAGCTGGAGATCCCGCGCGGTGAACTCGCCCAGCTGCTGTACCGGCACAGCCGCGCCCGCGCCGAGTACGTCTTCGGCGACTCCATCACCGCCCTGGAGGAGACCCCGAGCGGTGTGCGGGCCGCCTTCCGGCACGGCGCGCCGCGCGAGTTCGACCTGGTGATCGGCGCCGACGGGCTGCACTCCAACGTCCGCCGGCTCGCCTTCGGCCCCGAGCAGCGCTACGTCCGCCACCTCGGCTACTACGCGGCCACCTGGCAGTTCCCCAACGACCTCGGCCTGCCGCCCGGTTCGGTCGGCCTCAACGTCCCCGGCCGGCTCGCCTCGATCGGCGCCGACCACCGCGACCCGGCCCGCGCGGGCGCCTTCTGCCTCTTCGCCTCGCCCGAACTGCGCTACGACCGCCACGACCCGGAGCAGCAGAAGGCCCTGGTGCGGGATGCCTTCTCGGGCCTCGGCTGGGAGGTGCCGCGCCTGCTGGAGAGCCTGCGGCACGCCCCCGAGCTCTACTTCGACTCGATCAGCCGCGCCGACGTCCCCACCTGGTCCAGCGGCCGGATCGCCCTGCTCGGCGACGCGGCCTGCGGCGCCACCATCGGCGGCATGGGCACCGGCACCGCCGTGGTGGCCGCGTACGTCCTGGCCGGCGAACTGGCCCGCGCCCGCGGCGACCACCGCACCGCCTTCGCCCGGTACGAGCAACTGCTGCGCGGCTACGCCCAGGGCTGCCAGAAGGGTGGGGACCGCACCGGCCCGTTCCTGGCGCCGCGCACCGCCACCGGCCTGCGCGTGCGCAACGGGCTGCTGAACCGGCGCTGGGTGCTGAACCGGATGCTGGAGCTCGGGAAGCAGGTCTCCAGCGTCGAGCTGCCGGACTACGAGCTGCCGAAGGGCGGGCTGCCGGACTACGAGCCGCTGGAGAGCGAGCTGCCGGACTGCGAGCTGCCGAAGTGCGCGCGCGAGTCGGCCGGTCGGTTCAGTGCGGCGGGCTGATCCGGGCGCCGCCGTCCAGGGCCGCCTCCACCTGGACGGCCGCCCGGGCCGGGCGCTCGACGGCCAGCGTGTGGTCCGGGGCGGGCCGGTCGGCGGACCAGTCCGGGCCCTTGACGGCGAGCCGGGTGACCCGCCGGCTGCCCGCCGCGAGCAGGAACTCCGCCCCCTGCGGGGAGCGCCACCAGGCCCAGCCGACGACGTCCTGCTCGAACCGGCTGCACGCCCGCCCCGGGCCGCCGCCGGTGCGCTGCGGGCCGCGGGCGGTCGGCAGCAGGACGGCGGTGGCGGCGCTGCCTTCGCCGGTCCATCGGTCGGCGCGCAGGCAGACCCAGGACGCCGAGCCCGCGTTCTGCGGCAGCGGCTGCACCGCGAAGGCCCACAGGTTGAGCTGCTTGACGCCCGGCGTGCCGTCCGGGACGGCGCAGCCCGCGCGGGCCCAGGCCAGCAGCGCGTCCTGGCCGGTGGCCTCGCGCGGCTCGCGGGCCGGCTGGGTGCGGTCCGGTGGCGGGGAGTAGGTGAGGTGCGCGGGGACGAGTCCGCCGAGGTCGGTCAGCAGGAAGGCGTGCTTCTCGGCGATGGCGGGGGAGGAGTGCAGCTGGAGCACCGTGGCGCCGTGGCAGTCCGCGAGCCCACCGCCCGGGACCGCCGCCGTGACCCCGTCAGGGTGGTCCAACGGCCGTGCGGGGGAGTCGGGTTGGTCGATCCGGCGGGTCTCGGCGGCGTCCACCCAGGGGGCCAGCAGATAGCGCACGGCGGTGCCCTGGCGGCGCAGCACCACCGCGCCCGCCGTGGTCACGTCCGAGTCGTCGGCCCGGGCGAGGTCCAGGCCGCCGTCGCGCCCGTCGGTGTAGCGGGCGAGCCGCCGGCCGTCGAACAGCACCACCACGGCGGCGCCGTCGACCGTCCCGGCGAACAGCAGGGCCGGCGGGGCGACGAGCGGCGTGGCGTCCACACCCGGCTCGGCGCGGGTCTGCGGGCCCGGCCGCTCCCAGGCGGCCAGGGCGCGGCCGAGCAGCGCGCCGTCGTCGCGGCGGTCGCCGCGGGCGGGCCAGGCGGTGAAGTCGACCCGCGCGGTGTGCTGCCACCGGTCCGGCTCGACCCGGGTCAGGCGGGCCGGGTCGGCCGCGGTGCCGGACGGGGCGGGCGCGGGGCGGGCCGCAGGCGCGGCCGGGCCGGAGTCGGCCACCACGGCCGCCGTCGTGCTGAGTCCGAGCAGGCCGACCAGCAGCACGGCGCTCCACGTCCGGCGGCGGCGCAGCAGGTCGGTGGGCTGGACCCGCACCGCGCACGGGTCGAAGGCGGGCGGCTCCGGGTCCGCCCCGGCGGTCACGCCGGCCGCCGCCGCGACGGCCTCCTCGGGGCGCTCGACCCCGGCCTGTCCCAGCGCCCCGGCCGCCTGCTCCGGCGTCAGCCCCTCCACCGCGCGCAGGGCGAAGGCCGCCCGGGCGGGGGCGTCGAGCGCCGCGAGCGCGTGGTCCAGCGCCGCGTCCTCCTCGCCGCCGTGCGGGGTGAACAGCCGCAGTCCCCAGATCCGGGGAGCGGGCAGCCGCCGCGCGGGGTGCGGCCGCAGCGCTGCGCGCAGCACCCGCAGGCGCAGCGCGGCGTACACCGGGTCCTCGTCCGCCGCCGGCGGACCGGCCGGGCGGGTCCAGCGGGAGGGCAGGGCGCGCTGGACGGTCGCGTGCGCGGCCAGCACCCGGCTGTGCCGGTCCCGGTCGGCGGGCAGCGCGAGGTACGCCAGCCGGGCCAGCCTGCGGTAGTGGCGCACCAGCGCGGCCTCGGCCTGGGCCACCGGGCGCGCCGCGGCGCCCTGCGCCGGCGATGCCGCGCCCATCGTCCGTCCTGCCAACGGGCCCTCCCCGGATGCCGTGCGTGCTGTCGTGGTGGACGGTCCAACGAGTCGATCATGTGATGGTTGCGCCGTCCGGGTCGCCGGGTCGCCGGGTCGGTGCGTTGCCGGGTCGGCGGGTCGGTGGTTTCGGCGAGGCGCCGGGTCGACACCCCGCCGGGTCGGGGGTGTCGGTTCGGCGCGGTGTCGGATCCGCGTTCGGCGGGCGGGCCCAAGGTCCCGTCCGTTCAGCCCCTTGGCCCCTGGCGGCCCGTGCCGCCGGGCGCGATGCTGCCGGTACCGGCCGGGACGATCCGCGCCCGGCTGCAAGAGTGTCGTGGACGAGGTGAACCGGCGTGCGGCATGCCACCGTCGAATCAGTGATGACCAGCCCCGTGGTCCGGGTCGCGCCCGAGACCGGTTTCCGGGAGATCGTCGCGCTGCTGACCGAGTACGACATCACCGGGGTGCCGGTGGTGGACGCGCAGGGGCGGCCGCTCGGGATCGTCTCCGAAGCCGACCTGCTGCGCACGCTGGCCGCGCAGGAGGATCCGGGCGCGCTGCTGCCCGCCCCCGAGGCGGCGCCGGCCGGCCCGGGCGGTGCCGTGACCGCGGCCGACCTGATGACCGGGCAGCCGGTCTGCACGACGCCCGGGACCAGCGTGGTCGCGGCGGCCCGGCTGATGAGCCGGCACGGGCTGAAGCGGCTTCCGGTGCTGGACGAGGACGGACGGGTGACCGGCATGGTCAGCCGCGGGGACCTGCTGCGGGTGTTCCTGCGCGAGGACGTGGTGATCCGGCGGGAGATCGTCGAGGAGGTGCTCGGCCGGATCGACGGGGTGAGCCCGGCGGAGATCGGCGTCGAGGTCGATCAGGGCCGGGTGGTGCTCAGCGGTACGGTGCCCGAGCCGTACCTGGTCCCGATCGTGCTCAACCTGTGCCGCTCGGTGGACGGCGTGGTCTCGGTCACCGACCGGCTCGGTGCGGGCGGGGCGGCCGCTCCGGTGGGCTGATCCGTCGATCCGTCGATCCCGAGATCCGTCGATCCTGCGATCCGACCGCTGTGCGCTGCCCCGGCCCGGGCGGTTCGCTTCGCATACTGCGGAGCGTATCGGGTAACTCACCCTGTGTGCCCGGCGGGTCGAACTGCCGGGGAGGCGGAGCACAGGGGAGGCGGCCGTGGCAGTCGTGTTCGACGCGGACTTCACTTCGACCAGACAGTGGACCGCCGGGCGCAGCAGTGCTTACCCCCGGATGGGGCCGACCAACCGGAGCGACCACAAGCTCGACTACCTCGGCCGCGGCTACTGCCCGGGCGGCGTGTTCAGCGCCACCCGGCGGCTCGTCGGCGGGCTCTGGACGTGCAACCTGCTCACCACCGAGGGCAGTCCGGACGGCTTCCAGGCCCGCACCGGCGACCAGCTGTCGGCACGCATCACGCTGCCCGTCGGGCTGGGTGCCTGGCCGGCCGTCTGGACCTGGCGGGACGGCGGCAACGAGGTCGACCTCTTCGAGTACCACCCCGACCACCCTGACCTGTTGGAGTTCTCCAACCACGTCCGGGGCGGGTACCGGTACTGGCACGGCGCCGGCTCGGGGATCGCGCCCGGGTCGACCTTCGACCTGCGGGTCGTGCTCGGCGCGAACTCGGTGGACTGGTACGTCGAGGACGAGCTGGTCTACGCGGACCTGCACGGGGTCGGTCCCGGCTGGCAGGCGTACCTGATCGTCAACCTGTCGGTCGCGGACGGCACGTACCACGACCGGCCGCCGCTGCAGGGGCCGGACCGGCTCAGCTGGGTCTGCCACAGCCTTCAGGTCGAGCGCTGAGCGTCCCGCCTCACGGGGCGAAGGTGGCGGTGACCGGGCCGCGCGGGCCGGAGCGCTGGAACCAGACCGTCCGGCGGTGCGCGCCGATGTGCGCGGGGTGGGCCACGTACAGGTCGTCGCGCGGGGCGCGTTCGTTGCCGGGGGCCAGGGCCGCGTCCACGGCGCGCGCGGCGATGGCGTGCAGCAGGGCGGTGGCGGTCGCTTCGGCCGCGGGCGGTGCGATGGCGAGCGCGGTGAGTTCGGCCCAGAGCGCGGTGGAGACGTAGCTGATCGGGGAGTGGCCGAGCGCGGGGTGGGGGCGATGGTCCCCGTGGCGCCGCAGCACCCCGGCCGCGACGAGCTGCTCGGGCGAGCGGTCGTCGGCCGGTGGGTGGTGGTTCATGGGCGGCAACGCTACCCCGGTGGGCCGGGCGCTGAGCGCCGGAACGTTTTCTCAGGCTTTCTTCAGGGCGCTTCGGCCCGGTGCGGGCGCACGATGGTGGTGAGGCGCTGGTCACCTCGGCGGGCCCCGGCTGCGGGGCCGGAGGAGGAGGTCCCCATGAGGTACTGGCACGGACACGGCCACGTCCTGGGTGGCTGGGGCATCGGTGTGATGGCGGTCTTGACGCTGCTGGTCCTGCTGGTGCTGGTGCTCGCCGCCATCGCCCTGTTCCGGTACGTGTCGCGGTCGCGCCGGCCGTTGCCGTACGGCCCGGCGGGTCCGGGTGCGGCGGGGCCGGGTTCGGGTTCGGCGGCTTCGGGTGCGGCGGGGCCGGGGTGGGGCGCACCGCACGGCGCGGCGGCCGGGCCGACGCCCGAGCAACTGCTCGCGGAGCGGTTCGCGCGTGGCGAGATCGACACCGAGGAGTACCGGCACAGGCTCGACACGCTGCGCTCGGTGAACGGGCCGGGTGACGGCTGAGCCGGGGCGCACGCGGGCCCGCCACACGGTGGTGCGTGTGGCGGGCCCGTTTGCGGTGGCGTCCTGGCCGGCGTTTGCGCAGCCCGTTCGGCCTGCGCGGTCTACTCGGCGTGCGTGGCCTGCTGGGCCTATTCGACGACCAGCTCGACCGGGATGTTGCCGCGGGTGGCGCGCGAGTACGGGCAGACCTCGTGCGCCTGCTTGACCAGCTGCTCGCCGGTCCCGTCCGCGAGTGCCTCGGGCAGTTCGACGCGCAGCACGACGGCCAGGCCGAAGCCGGCGCCGTCCTTGCCGATCGACACCTCGGCGGTGACCGAGACCTCGCTGGTGTCGACCCGGGCCTGGCGGCCGACCAGGCCGAGGGCGCTGGCGAAGCAGGCCGCGTAGCCGGCCGCGAACAGCTGCTCGGGGTTGGTGCCCTGGCCGCTGCCGCCGAGCGCGGGCGGCATCGCGAGCGCGAGGTCCAGCTGCCCGTCGGAGCTGACGGCGCGGCCCTCCCGGCCGTTGGCGGTGGCGGCTGCGGTGTAGAGCGCGTCCATGGTCGGTTCCCTTCGTGTGTTCCGGCGGCCGCCCGGGCCGCCCTCTGAAGATAAGTAGAGCACGCAATTCAATTGCGCACAACTAAATGATGTGAGGGTGATCGGTACCATGGAGCCATGACCACGCTCCCCGGCATGGCGGACGAGGAACTGCTCCGCCTCGACCAGCAGATCTGCTTCTCGCTGAACGCGGCCTCCCGCGCTTTCGGCGGCGTCTACCGGGTGCTGCTCCGCGACCTCGGGCTCACCTACCCCCAGTACCTCGTCCTGCTCGTGCTCTGGGAGGACGGCGACCTGCCCGTCAAGCGGATCGGCGAGCGCCTGCGGCTCGACTCCGGCACGCTCTCCCCGCTGCTCAAGCGGCTTGAGGCGGCCGGACTGGTGCGGCGCGAGCGCAGTCCGGAGGACGAGCGGTCGGTCACCGTCAGCCTCACCGCCGAGGGCTCCGCCCTGCGCGAGCGGGCCGGCCGGGTGCCCCGCCGGCTGTTCGACGCGACCGGGCTGCCGGTCGAGGACCTGGCCGCGCTGCGCGTACTGCTGGAGCGGGTGACCGCCGCGCTGGACTCGGCGGTGGTGGAGCCGGCGCCGTAGTCGCGGCATCCGCCCTGTCAAGTCGGGCGGTCCACGGTCTGTGACGTGGGTCACGTGCGTCTGGGTCCCGGGCTCCTGTCGGGGCCGAACCGGCAGGTCAGCGCCGGTTTTCGAAAGTGAACGGAAACGGTCGCCAATTGTCCGCCCGATCCGGTCAACAACCCGGGCCGCCCGGACGGTTACACCACGAGCCCCCAGGGGCCGTCGGCGTGCCACCCGGTGGGCCGGCCAGCTGACCCACGAAAGGGGGGCGCGTGTGCTGAACACCCCCGGGCCGGGCGAGAAGCGGGACCTGCGGGCGGACCCGCTCGGCGCGCTGCCGGCCGACTTCGAGGCCTTCTTCACCCGCGAGCACCCGGGCTACCTCCGGTACGCCCAGCAGCGCCTGCGACATCGCGAGGACGCGCAGGACGCCGTCCAGAACGCGGGCGCCACGCTCTACAGGAACTGGCGCCGCGCCCTGGCCAGCGCCGACCCGCAGGCCTTCGCCTTCAAGATCGTCAAGGATGCGGTGGTGGACCTCCTGCGCGAGCGCCGCCGTGCCGAACGCAAACGGCTGCGCGTCATCGCGCAGCGCCGGCCCGACACCAGCCAGGACGAACTGGACCAGCTCGCCGAACTCGACGCGCTGGACTGGGCGATGGAGGAGCTCGCGCGCGCCGCCCCGGTCCAGGCCGACGTCGTCCGGCTGCGCCAGGCGGGCCTGTCCTACCCGGACATCGGCCGCAGCCTCGGCATCGCGCACACCACCGCCCGCACCTACTACAGCCTCGGGCGGCGCCACCTGGAGTACCTGCTGGAGCAGCCGGACGACGGGCAGGCGCCGTGAAGGTCACCGAACTGCTGCGGGCGGACGCCGCCCTGCTGGAACGCGAGTTCCGCGACCACGACCCGGCCGCCTTCACCCGTCGGCTGGCCGAGCGGCTCGCCGCCGCCCGCCGGCCCGCGCCGCCCGCCCGCGAACGCCCGGCCCGCCCGCCCGCGAACGCCCGGCCGCCGCACGCCTTCGGCGAGCCCCCGTGGGCCGGCGGCCGGACCGAGCTCCGCCGCGACCTGCGGCACCTGTGCGCCACCGTGGCGGGCGCGGTGGACCCGGGCGAACTGGCTCTGGACCTCGAACTCGCCGAGAAGACGGCCTTCCGCACCCTCGGCTGCCTGCTCTACGGGATGGGCCGCACCGCGGACGGCGTCTTCTGGTGGCGGATCGCGACGCAGTACGGCGACCGGCTGGCCGTGCACTGCCTGGCCGTCCACTACGCGGCCGAGGGCGAGACCCGGGACGCGGCCCGCTGGGCCGCCCAGGCCGAGGACCTCAGCGCCCCCGGTCACCTGCCCGCCCTGGCCCCGGACGCCGGGCCGGGCGGCGCCGCGCAACTGGCGCGGGAACTGGCCGAGCGCTACGACGGCGAGATCCTGCTGACGCTCAGGGACGTGCTGGCGGTGCGCCCGGGGGCGGACGGCGGACGGCTGGGCCTGCGGTCGGTGCGGGGGAGAGGGGTGGTGCGCATCCGGTGAGCCGGGCGGTGGGGCGGTGGGGCGCTGGTGGGTGGAGGGCGGTGGTGGTGGCAGCGGGGCGGCCGCCGCCCGCGGGCTCACGCGAGCCCCGTGATGGCGTCGCCGACGTACTCGGCCCCGATCACGGCCAGCACGGTGGTCGTGATCGCCGTGCTGTGGGTGGCCAGCCAGGCCTTCCACTCCCCGAGGGTCCGTGCCGAGCGGTCCCCGCGGAGCAGGTGGACCGCGAGCGGAAGCAGCGTGCACAGCGAACCGATCAGCACCATCAGCGCGGCGGCCACCACCGTGCCCCCGACCCCGGCCGTACTGGCGGCGATCGAGGCCGCGCCGCCGACGGCCAGTGCCAGGTTCTTCGGGCCGGTCGTGACCAGGACGACCGCGAGACCGGCCGACCGGCCCGCGCTGAAGCGGCCCACCACCCGCATCCACTTCGGCGGCGCGGTGACGTGCCCCGCGCGGGGCCGGTCGCGCCACTGCTTCGCGGTCATCAGGACGAACAGGACGCCCAGCGCGAGCTCCAGCCAGTACGGCCAGGTCGGCCGACCGCCACCCGAACCCAGTGCGCTGCCCGCCGCCACCACGACCGCCACCACCGCCGCCAGGCCGACCGCCCAGCCGGCCGCGAAGGCGAGCCCGATGGTCCGCCCGCGCGGTGCGGCCAGCATCAGGACCACCGCGACCAGCGCCGGCGGGCTGATCGCGAGGCCCACCGCCGACGCCAGCATCGAACCGACCGCCTCGCCCATCCCGCTCCCGCCTCCTCGCCGTCGCCCGGGCTCGCCCGGCGCAGCCGCCGTCAGCGCCCGTCCGGCGCAGCCGCGGTTCGGGCTCGTCCCGTGAAGCCGCTGCCCCGGGGCGTCCGGTGAAGCCGCTGCCCCGGGCCTGCTCCGCCGGGCACACGTCTGCCCCATTCAGCTACGCCCGGGGCCGCCGTGCACGGCCGGGACCGCTGTGCGGGTGAGGCCCGGGGGCTCAGGCGCGGAACGGCCGTCGTTCGACCGGAACCGCCGAGGGCCGCCGCACCGGTGCGGTGCGGCGGCCCTCGGACGTGGTCACGGCAGCGGATCAGTCGTTGCCCGACTCGATCGCGGCGCTGTCGAGCGCGGTGGACTTGGCCGCCAGCGCCTCGGCGTCGGGGCCGGCGGCGGCGATCGGCGCCGCCCCGCCGGGCGCCAGCTCGCCGATCAGGCCGCTCCACGGCGCCAGCTGGCCGTGCACCGCGTACTGCTCCAGCTTGCTGCGCGAGTCGGCGATGTCGAGGTTGCGCATGGTCAGCTGGCCGATGCGGTCGTCCGGGACGAACGCGGCGTCGACGCTACGCTCCATGGACAGCTTCTCGGGGTGGTAGCTGAGGTTCGGGCCCTGGGTGTCGAGCACCGAGTAGTCCTGGCCGCGGCGCAGTCGCAGCGTGACGCTGCCGGTGACCGGCTGGCCGACCCAGCGCTGCAGGCTGTCGCGGAGCATCAGCGACTGCGGGTCGAACCAGCGGCCCTCGTACAGCAGCCGCCCGAGCCGGCGGCCCTGGGTGTGGTAGGTGGCGACGGTGTCCTCGTTGTGGATCGCGTTGAGCAGCCGCTCGTAGGCGGTGTGCAGCAGCGCCATGCCGGGGGCCTCGTAGATGCCGCGGCTCTTGGCCTCGATGATGCGGTTCTCGATCTGGTCCGACATGCCCAGGCCGTGGCGCCCGCCGATCCGGTTGGCCTCGTGCACCAGCTCGACGGCGTCGGCGAACGTCCGGCCGTTGATGCGGACCGGACGGCCGAACTCGAACTCGATCGTCACGTCCTCGGTCTGGATCTCGACCGCCGGGTCCCAGAAGGCCACGCCCATGATCGGGCTGACGATCTCCATCGAGGTGTCCAGGTACTCCAGCCGCTTGGCCTCGTGGGTGGCGCCCCAGATGTTGGCGTCGGTGGAGTAGGCCTTCTCGGCGGAGTCGCGGTACGGCAGGTCGCGCTCGGAGAGCCAGGCGGACATCTCCTTGCGGCCGCCGAGCTCGGTGACGAACCGCTGGTCCAGCCACGGCTTGTAGATCCGCAGGCTGGGGTTGGCGAGCAGACCGTAGCGGTAGAACCGCTCGATGTCGTTGCCCTTGTAGGTGGAGCCGTCGCCCCAGATGGAGACCTCGTCCTCGCGCATCGCGCGGACCAGCAGGGTGCCGGTCACGGCGCGGCCGAGCGGGGTGGTGTTGAAGTACGTCTGCCCGGCGGAGCGGATGTGGAAGGCGCCGCAGGCGAGGGCGGCCAGGCCCTCCTCGACCAGCGCCGCCCGGCAGTCGACCAGCCGGGCCTGCTCGGCGCCGTAGGCGCGGCCGCGGGCCGGGACGTCGGCGAGGTTCGGCTCGTCGTACTGGCCGATGTCGGCCGTGTAGGCGTAGGGGACGGCGCCGTGCTCGCGCATCCACGCGACGGCGACGGAGGTGTCCAATCCACCGGAGAATGCGATGCCGATCCGTTCACCGACCGGCAGCTTGCTCAAGACCTTCGACATGCATGCACCCTTGACCCGCGAGGCGCGGGCTCCTGACTTAGCGACGTGTGAGGGGATTCGGCGTATCCGATGCCCGCACTCTGGCATAGGTTTGCAGAGTACCGCAAGAGCATACGATCGGCTCGGCGAGGGGCGGCCGCTCCTGTTGCCGCCCCGGCCGTGGCCGATCGGTGGTCGCCGTGCCCCAACCCGGCTTTCTCCCAGGCGCGTTGGGAGGTCGTATGCCGGGGCGGGGGTCAGGAGGCGCTGTCGGTGTCCGGCCCCTGGGCGCGCAGGCGGCGGACGTTCTCCAGCGACTCGCGCAGTTCGGTGAGCCAGGTGTCGGAGTGGCGCTGCACCAGGCGGACACACCAGGCGAGCGCCTCGCTGCGGCTGCGGGCGACGCCCGCCTCCACCAGGGTGTCGAGCACCTGCCGTTCGGGCTGGCGCAGCCGGGTCATGACGGGGGCGGAGACGGTGGTGAACATGCCCCTCAGGTCGCCGCACTCGGCGCCCCAGGAGACCTTGCGGCCGTAACGGCGCTCGGCCTCCCGGGCGACGGCGATCCGGGCGTCCCTGGTCCGGTCGCGGAACTCGGCGATCCGGCCCTCGAGCGCCGCTTCGCGCTCGGCGTCCGATGCTGCCTGGTCGAGGACGGGTTCGGTGATGCGGCCGACGACGGTGATCTCTTCGCGGTCCGCGGTGATCTCGACGAGATCGGTGAACAGGTCGGCGGGGAGGCGGCCGGTGAACCACCCCCGGAGCTCTTCGGGTGAGGTTGTAATCATGTAATCAGCATTACTCGGGGTGGGGGTGATCGCAAGACCCCGGGGAGGAACGTCGGGAGGAACGCCGGAGGAACGCCGGAGGGCCGTCAGCGCGTGG
This sequence comes from Kitasatospora sp. NPDC058478, assembly GCF_042720345.1. NCBI lineage: Bacteria > Bacillati > Actinomycetota > Actinomycetes > Kitasatosporales > Streptomycetaceae > Kitasatospora > Kitasatospora sp. NPDC058478. Next base: position 84,766 of record NZ_JBHXML010000021.1, read on the forward strand.
CGGAGACCGGCACCCGGGCCCGGGCCCGCGCCCGGCCGCGCAGCCAGGGCGTCCGGGCGGCCAGCGCGCCGAGGCCGAGCGCCACCAGGTGCCCGGCGTCGGCCAGTTGCTGGTCCAGCGCCCAGGTCACGGCCAGCCCCAGCCCGAGCGCGGGCAGCCCGAACCGGCGCAGCGGAGCCGGGCCCAGGGCCAGCAGGCAGCCGGCGGTGCCGACCAGCCCGTAGCTGATCCCGACGTCACGCGCCCGGGACAGCGCCCCCGGGATCCGGGCGGTGAGCATCACCCACATGGCGCCCTCGGTGAGCAGAGTGGCGCCCAGGTGCCCGAAGACGAAGACCGCGCCGGCCCGGGCCGGGCCCCAGCGCCACTCGGCCAGACCCAGCACCACGGCCACCGCCGCGATGCCCGCCCAGGCGGGCACCCCGTCGACCACCAGCCCGCTGGTGAACATCGTCCACCACTTGCCGACCTCCATGTGGTGGACGTTGCTGCTGTTGTGCCGGACGAACCGGGCCCGGGCGCCGTGGCTCTGGCCGGCCAGCCAGCAGGCCGTCGCGGTCAGCAGCAGCACGTACACCGTGGTCAGCCGCAGCCGGTCCGCCACGCGCAGCGCCGGGTGCCGCGCGCCGGGGCCGGCGTCGATACCTGCAGGTGCGGTCGTCGTGCCGCGCTCGCTCATCGTGCCCGTCGCCCTCGCTGTGCGGTCCCGGTGGTGCCGCCCGGCGGCCCCCGGCGGCCCGTTCCGGGCGGTCAGAGCGCCAGCGTACGCCAGCCCCGGGTGATCTCCTCGCCGACCGAACTCGCGTTCGGCGCCGGGCCGCCCGGGGCCGGAGAGGCCGTCAGCAGCTCCAGCAGGTCCAGCAGTGCCGCGCCGTCCGCCGGGTGCCCGGCCGGGTCGGCGTTCAGTGCGCGGACCACCACGGTGGCCGGCGCCGGGTCCAGGGCGTGGGGGGATGCGGGAGACTGTCCGCGAGACCCGCTCACCCGAAGGGCGCACCGCGTCGACGCGCCCGGAGGCGCCCCGGGTGAGGGTGAAGGGAACCGTCGAGGAGGCGCCGATGACCGGTGGCACCACCAACGCGCCCGGACACCGGCGCCCCTGGTGGGCACGCCTCGCGCACGCGGTCTGGACCTACGTCCGCCGGGCCCCGGGCACCTACGTCTGGCTGGCGATCCTGCTCGCCACCACGCAGGTGATCCGCCACGTCGACACCGCGACCGCCGACCGGATCCTGGAACGGCGCTCGACCAACCTGCACCACCTCCAGGTCTCGCCGGTGCGCGTGCTGATCACCAGCGCGCTGTGGATCGCGGGCGGCGGGTGGCTGAGCTACTTCCTGCTCTACAACCTCTTCCACGTGCCCGCCGAACGCTGGCTCGGCACCCTGCGCTGGATCTCGGTGGCGATGATCGCGCACGTCGGCGCGACCTATCTCAGCGAGGGCGTGCTCGGGTGGGCGATCCACCGCGGCATCGCCCCGCCGAGGGCCGTCTACACCCTCGACTACGGCGTCAGCTACGCGCTCGCCGGGGTGGTCGCGGTGCTCACCTATCTGATCGTGCGGCCCTGGCGGTACCTGTACGTGGCCGGTGTGCTGGTCTTCTACGGCCTGGGCGTCGCGCAGAGCCGGGACTACACCAGCATCGGCCACTTCAGCGCCGTGCTGATCGGCCTGGCCTGCTACCCGCTGACCCGGGACCGCCCCGGCTCCTGGGACCCGGTCGCCACGGGCCGGCTCGTCCGAGGGCGGCTGCGCCGGCGTTGACGGTGGTGGCGATGGCAGCGGTGATGGTGGCGGTGGCGGCGGTGGTTGGTGGCTGCGTCGTGGTGGTGGTGGCGTCGACGGATCAGCCGGTGCGCGGGGGGCCCGGGGCGGGCGTGCCCAGGTAGGCGTTCAGCGGCGGTCCCTGGGCCAGCACCGCCCCGGCCGTGACGGAGAAGGTGATGGCGGCGCAGAGCACGATCAGCCAGGACAGCCCCATCAGCACCAGGCCCAGCGAACCATACTGGGCCAGCGCGCGGTTCAGCGCGTCCGGCATGTAGATCCGGGCGGTCAGCGAGAGTGCGGTGGCCGCGGCGGCTGTCAGCAGCGCGCCGGGCAGCAGCGGCAGCCAGCCGACCCGGGCGCTCAACAGCAGGTGGGCGGTCCACCACCAGACGACGAACGAGGCGGTGAAGGTCAGCGGCAGGCCCAGCCAGAAGCCGGCGCCGAAGTCGTCCCGCAGCGGGCCCTGGAACAGCAGCACCGCCAGCCAGGTCACGATCCACAGTAGCCACCGCCAGGCCGCCACCTTGGTCCCGGCCTTCGGTAGCCGCCAGGCGTGCTCGCAGACCCGGGCCACCGCGCGGCTGCAGCTGGTCGCCGACAGCAGTGCCATCAGCACGCCGATGAACCCGGTGGTCTGCCGCAGGTCCCCGGTGCCGTACAGCGACTGGTGCAACTGCTGATCCGTGGCGCCGGAGATGCCGAAGAGCGAGCGGAGCGAGGCGACCATCTGGTCCCGCACGCCGGTCGGGGCGAACGCGGCCACCGCGAACAGCAGCGGTACGGAGGTCAGGAAGATCTGGGAGGCCATCCGGGTGGCGGCGTCCAGGAGTCCGGGGGAGAGCAGCCGGGCCGTCAGCTCGGTGATCACGGGGAAGCGCCGCTCGGCCTCGGCCCGCGCTCGCTCCCACCGCCCGCGCCCCCGGGCCAGCCGCTCCCCCCAACGGCCGGCGGCCTCCCTCACCGACCTCATCTCTCGGTCCTCCCGCAGCGGGGCAACGATCCGCCCCAGTCAAGGCCAGCCCGGCCCGCCCCGCCACCGGAGGTGTCCGTCCGCAGGCTGGCGGGTGGGCGGCGTCGGGCGTCTGGGGTCGGGGCCGGGTAGCGGGTGTGGTGTGGTCGTGGGTCTACCGTCGGGGCGGCGGGCTCGTGAGGCTCGTGGGGTTCCGCCCGATGAGGGTGTTGAGCACGTTGAGGGCCGCCTTCTTGCGCTGGGCCTTGCGCGACCAGACCGCCGGGCAGACGACCCCGAAGAAGAACAGCAGCACCACGACGAGGCTCGGGGCCGCCGAGATGATCGCGATGGTGTTGTTGCTCTGGAACCCGGCCGCGACCGGGCCGGCGCCGGTCGCGGCGACTCCGGCCGGAGCGAGCCAGCGGGGGCCCGGTGCGGGCGGTGCGGTGCCCGTGGCCTGGGCGCTTCCGCCCGACGCGGGAATCCCCGTACCCTCGTGCATGTAGTTCTCCGGGTGTTGATGGGGCTACGAGTGATGACGGCTTCCTGTTGACGCAGGGAGCCGTCGCTCCGTTGTGGGGCGTACGGCTCGTACCGACAGTGGATACGATGACAGAGCTGCGGAAGGCCGAAAAACCGCAGAAAACATCGCGGGACTTGAGAAAGTTGATGTTGGTCCAGGTCAGAGGCGTACCGACGTCGCTGATGTGACCCGCATCACAGGAAATGGGAGAGGAACTGTGAGGAATCTCACGGTGTGGATATGGCGCGCAGGCTCCCGCTGAGTGGAACGGGCCCGCTGGTCTCCTTCGCCCGCGAGCTCCGCGAACTCAAGGAACGGTCCCGGGGCACGGTCGAGACGGTCGTCGCGCTAGGCGCCTCGCGGACGGCGGTCTACGCCGCCCTGAACGGATCCCGCCTGCCGAGCGCCAAGAACCTGGACGCCATGGTCGAGGCGTGGGGCAGCGGCAGCGAGCTCGAACGGCGGCAGTGGTACGACCGGCGACGTGCCGCCGAGGAAGGCCTCGCGGAGGAGGCCCGGCGGCAGGGCGCGGCGACGGCGGGCCGCACACCCGAGGAGGAGGACTTCACCCGCGCGCTGCGCGGACTGTGGAACAAGGTCGGCGACCCGTCGACCGAACGGGTGGCGCGCCACTGCGACCTGAGCGCGCGAACGCTCGACTCCTACCTGGACGGACGGACCATTCCGACGGAGTCGCGGCTTCGCGAACTCTTCGACGGGCTGTCCGCGCTGCGCGCCGATGACAGCGCCTGGCTGGCGGCCACCCGGGACACCCTCATCGGGGAAGTGCTCTTCCGCGCCCAGACGGCGCGGCAGGAGGAGCGGGCGAGGGTCAGGGAACTGGCCACGGCCCTCCCGGAAGGGCAGGCGCCGGTCGAGTTCGGCCCGTTCCCCGACGGCATCGGGCCGGTGCCGGGCGTACGGCTGGGCCAGGAGTTCGACAACCGGCGGACGCTCTCGCTCGCCGGCGTGCACCGGCCGCTCCAGGCCGGTATCTGCGGTCTGCGAGAACTCGGCGCGGAATCGATCGTGGTCTCCGGTGGGTACGAGGAGGACGAGGATCTCGGTGACGTGATCCTCTACACCGGGGAGGGCGGGCGGAGCCCGCAGACGGGGCAGCCGGCCCGGAACCAGCAGCTGACGCGCGGCAACGCGGCCCTGGCGACGAGCGCGGCGACCGGGGCCCCGGTTCGCGTGGTCCGGGGAGTCACCACCGCGACCCGCTCCTTCTACCGCTACGACGGGCTCTTCCGGGTCGAGGACTTCTGGTCCGAGAACTCCTCCGGCGGTTTCCTCGTGTGGCGGTTCCGCCTGGTAGCCCTTCCCCCAGCCGAACAGGCCGCGGCAGTCGCCCGGGTATCGGATCGGGTGACGGCTCCGACGGATGAGGATGGTCGGGAGGCGGGTCAGGCGGAAGACGTCCGGAAGGGTAAGGGTGAGGACGTCGGGCAGGCGGGGCCCGTCCGATCCGCGACATCGGTCGTGCGCGTCGTCCGGAACACCGCGATCGCCACCCACGTGAAACGTGCGCACGACTACACCTGTCAGTTGTGCGGCGTCCGCATGGCGGTCCCGGGCGGCGCCTACGCCGAGGCCGCACACATCACGCCCCTGGGGAGTCCGCACTACGGATCGGACACCGTCGACAACGTTCTCTGCCTGTGTGCCAACCACCACGTGCTGTTCGACTTCGGCATGCTGATCGTCAATGACGACCTCACGGTGGTGAGCCGCGACGACAGCTCCGTGCTGGGCCGGCTGCGGGAGGCGCCGGATCACGTCGTCGACCGGAAGCGCCTCGCGGAGCATCGGCTGCGGCACGGGGTTCCCCGGCACGAGGGCATGCGCTGAGCCTCCCGTCCGGTCATCTCGGCCGCCGCCCCGTCTGCTCGTGGTGAACGGGCGGGGCAGCGGGTTGAGCCGAGGGCGGGGCTGGGGGGATCGTGCTACTGGCTGACGGACTGGGCCAGACAGAGGATGTTGCCCTCGCTGTCCTTGAACCAGGCGGCGCGCAGGTTGTCGCGTTCGGCGATGCCGTTGACGGTCTTCAGCCCGGGGAAGTCGTACTCCTCGAACGTGATGCCGCGCTCACGCAGGGCGGACATCGCGTTGTCGAGGTCGGCGACCTTGAAGCTGGCGAGGGTGTGGGCGGCCTTTCCGCCGCTGGGGGTGTGGTAGATCGTGAACTGGGTGCCGCCGCAGTCGCAGACCAGTTCCTCGTCGGTCTCCTCGGCGAGCTTGAGGCCGAGGGTGTCGGTGTAGAAACTCCTCGCGCGGGCGAGGTCGGCGGCGGGGATGACGGCCTGCAGTGGTGCGTCTCCAAGCATGGTGCTTCGCCTCCTCCTGCTTCCAGGCTAGGGACGTCGGCGGGCGGGCGCCCACGGGGGCGGTGGGCGGCGGCGGGGCGTGTGCGGGAGATTGCCGGGTGTTGCCGCGCTCGGAGAGGTGCGGTCGAGCGGGGCGCGGAGGGCCGGCACGGTCGTTCGTGTGCTTTCACGGGTGGCGGCCCCGTCCGGCAATCGGGTTGTCGCGTCCCGCCGCCCGGCCTCAGCCGCGCTGCGGCCAGGCGTGCGGCACCCGCTCCAGCACGCCGGCGCCGAACAGCTCGTACAGCGGCAGGGTCTCCAGGTGGACGTAGCCGATGTGGCAGTCGCAGACCGGCAACGGGCAGTCGCGCGCCCGCAGTTGGGTGCGGTAGGAGCCGTCGTACAGGTTGCCGAGAACGTCCCGGACGAAGTGGCAGCGGCGGACGGTACCGTCGCCGTCCACGGAGAGCACGGACTCGCCGGTGCGGCAGGGGCGGTCGGCGCTGGGGTGGGCGTGCCGGCTGTAGCCGAAGTGCGGGTCGACGGCCGCCCAGTCTGCGGCCTCGGCGTCGGTATAGGTGCGGCCCTCGGCGGCGTTGACCCAGAGGTAGACGCCTGCGGCGAGCTCGGCGCGCAGCCGGCGGGCCTCGGCCAGGTGCTCGGGCTGGCCGACCACGCCGACGCTGTAGCGCACGCCCAGGGCGTCCAGCTCCCGGCACTTGGCGAGGAAACGCTCCCGGGTGACCTGGCCGGGGTGGTACGTCACCCAGAGCGCGAGGGTGTCGGGATCGGCCTCGGCAAGCCAGTCGGTCCGGCAGCTGAGGTTGGTCTGGATCGCCACCCGGCGTACGTGCGGGAGCCGGCTCAGCTCGACCAGCGCCCGCCGGTACCACGACCGCACCAAGCCCTCGCCCCAGGGCGTGAACAGCAGGGCGAGGGTGTCGCCGCTGCCCGCCCGTCCGGCCGCCCAGCCGGTGAACCGCTCCAAGGCCGCGCGGTCGGCGCGCAGTTGGTCGGGTGTGTCGCGGCGCTTGGCGAACGGGCAGTAGGGGCAGTCGTAGTCGCAGGATGCGAGTGGGCCACGGTAGAGCAGGGTGAGGTCGCGCCCACGGTCGGTCGCGGCGGTCGCGCCGGTCTCTGCGGTTGGCGCGGTCGGTGTGCGCGGTGTGCGCGGGGTGGTGGACGGCAGGCCGAGGAAGGTCATTTCGCCTCGTACGCCGTCATCAGGGCCCGGACCTCGGGCGAGAACAGCATCGGCCCGGCCGCGTCCGAGTGCGCCAGGCCCTCCGGGCTGAGCACCAGGCGGTCCTGGTCATCGGCGAGCCAGCCGCGGGCGGTGAACTCGGCCAGCTCCGCCGGGAAGTCGGCGGCCGGTGTGCTGCCGAAGCGGGCCCGGTAGTCGGCCAGCGGCATGCCCTCGGCCTGGAGCAGCGACTGCACCAGGTGCCGCCGGCGCGGCTCCCAGCCGCTCATCCGGTGGCCCACCTCGGCGTGGTGGAAGTCCTCGGTGGCGACGAAGCCGTCGATGATTCCGCGCACCTCGGTGGCGTTCACCGCGTAGTCGAAGGAGTAGTGCAGCCGCGAGGTGTAGGAGCGGGCGCCGCAGCCCAGGCCGACCATGCCGTCCGTCTGGCAGGCGTACTCGCTCGCCCCGGCCTGCGGGGAAGCGGCGCGGCGGAACATCCGCATCGACACCTGCTGGTAGCCGTGGGCCAGCAGGTGGTCGCGGCCGGTGCGGTAGAGCGCGAGCCGGCGGGTGTCCCAGGCGGACTGGCTCTCCTGCTCGCCGCGCCGGGCCAGGCCGGTGAGCGGGCGCACGTAGAGCGGGTAGAGGTACAGCTCCTCGGGCTGCCAGGCGAGCGCGGCGTCCAGCGAGTGCAGCCAACTGGCCTCGGACTGGCCGTCGATGCCGTAGATGAGGTCGATGTTGAGCACCGGGAACCCGGCGGCACGGATCCGGTCGAGGGCGGCCTCCACCTCGGCCCGCTTCTGCGGGCGCACGGCGGAGCGGGCCTCGGCGTCGACGAAGGACTGTATGCCCAGGCTCAGCCGGGTGGTGCCCCGGGCGGCCAGGACCTCCAGCCGGTCGGCGGTCGCGGTGGCGGGGGAGGCCTCCACCGAGAGCGGTATCGCCCGCAGGTCGGCGCCCATCCGCCGCTCGGCGATGTCGCACAGCCGCTCCAGCTCGCCGGCCGTCAGATAGGTGGGCGTGCCGCCGCCGAAGGCGGCCAGTGCGAAGCGCGCGCCCTCGTCCAGAGCGGTGCGGACGGCCACCGCCTGGCGCTCCAGGGCGTCCAGGTACGCGGTGGTCAGGCCCTCGGGGCTGCCGATCCTGGTGAACAGGTTGCAGAAGCCGCAGCGGACCTCGCAGAACGGGATGTGCAGGTAGAGCGAGAGCGCGTCCTGTGCCTCGCCGGCCCACAGCTCGCGCAGCCCCGGGCGCTCCGGCAGCGGGCGGTAGGCGGTCTTGTGCGGGTAGGCGTAGACGTAGGACTGGTAGGGCGAGTCGGGGCGCGGGGGTGCGGTGGTCATGCGCGCTCCTCGGTGGTGGCGGCGATGGCTGTGACGGTGGCGGGGACGGCAGCGGGGGCAGGGAAAGCTGAGGCGGCTGTGGGGGCGGCATCGGGGACGGCTGAGGGGATCGTGAAGTGGGCGTACGGGACGGTCCAGACCACCTCGTGGCCGATCCGGTGCCCGGTGTAGCCGTCCTCGCCGTACGCCGTGCCGTGGTCGGAACAGACGATCGCGAAGCAGGGGCGGCGGGCGCTCATCGCCGCGAAGAGCCGGCCGATGTGGGCGTCCACGTACTCCAGAGCGGCGCCGTGGCTGGCCCGGGAGTCGCCGTGCTCACGGGTGGCGCCGGGCAGGTGGAACCAGTTGGGCTGGTGCAGCGCCGAGACGTTCAGGAACAGGAACAGCGGTTGCCCGGCGGGCTGTTCGGCGGCGACCCGCTCCGCCCGGGCGACCTGCTCCTCGAAGGACGTCGGGGACGGCACGCCCATCCCGGGCTCCCAGTGGCTCTCCTGGAACAGGCCGGGCAGCACCGAGCCGAGCGGGCCCTGCTTGTTGAAGAAGCCCACGCCGCCGATGCAGACCGTCCGGTACCCGGCGGCGGCGAGGGCGGTCGGCAGATCCGGTGCGTCGAACACCCAGGTGCGCGGGGCGGTGCTCTCGGAGCCGGCGAAGCGGGCCGCGAACAGGCGCGGGTGGGGGCCGTCGGGGGAGGCCGGGGTGGGCAGGAAACCGGCCAGGATCGCCTGGTGGGAGGCGTAGGTGAAGCTGCCGGGCGCGTGCCGGCGCTCCCAGCGGCCGCCGGGGAGGAAGGCGGCGAGGTGCGGGATCCGGCCGGCGGCGGCCAGCTCCTCGGCGACGTCGAAGCGGAGCGTGTCGAGTGTGACGAGCAGCAGGTCGTGCGTGCCGACGACCGCGTTCATGTCGGGGGCCGGAGCGGGAGCCTGGGTGTGGGGGGAGGTCTGGTGGTTCATCGGGAGGGTTCCGTGATCTGGTGGTCCGTCGGGGTGGGGAGGGGCGTTCCGGTGGTGCGGCCGGTGGCCCCGGTGAGGGCGGCGATCTGGGCGCCGTAGGTGTCGAGGCCCTCGGCGGGGCCGCCGGGCAGGCCGGTGAGGTTGGGGAGCAGGTCGCCGAAGGCGTTGACCTCGCCGACCAGGGCGCGCCGCCAGCCGGCCGTGGGCAGGACGTCGACCCCGACCATCAACGAGCCGGGGAAGCAGGCCGCCGCGCGCTCGGCCGTCTCCAGCAGGGCCGGCCATGCGGGCCCGGCGGCCTCCCGCGCCAGGTCGAGGCTGCCCCGGGCGCCGCCGAGGTGCAGGTTGGTCATCGGCTGCGCGCTCGTGCGCACCACCGCGTGGGTGGCCCGGCCGGCGACCACCACCACGCGCAGGTCCGCCGAGCGGCCGGACTGCGCGGCTTTCGGGATCCACTGCTCGACGTGCAGCCCGTCCGGTGCCAGCCGGTCGATGATCTCGGCCACCTCCCGCTCGCTGCGGTAGTGGCGGACCCGCAGCGAGTTGTGCAGCAGCCCGTCGGCCAGCTCGACCGACGTGGTGGCCAGGACCTGCCCGCGCGGCCCGAACTGCAGGGCCGTCACCCCGGAGGCGGAGGAGCCGTGCGCGGGCTTGACGAAGACCCGGCGCAGGCCGGCCGCGGCCAGCCGCCCGCGCAACTGCTCCCAGCCGGTGACCTCGCCGCCCAGCGCCCGGGGTACCGGCACCCCGGCGGCGGCGAGGAGCGCGTGCGCCCGCCGCTTGTCGAACATCACGGCGATCTCCTCCGGATCGCCCAGAAGCCGTGCGCCGGGGCGCCCGGCCAGCTCGCGCAGCGCGGCCGTCACCCCCGCGTACCAGGCGGCCGTGCCCTCGACCCGGGTCGGCGCGTAGGACGGGCCGAGCGCCGGGCCGCGCAGCAGTTCGTCGACCAGGGCCTCCTCACCGGGCGACTCGATCCGCAGCAGGCCGTCCTCGGGCAGCCGGTAGTCGCCGCGCAGCACGTCCAGCCAGGGCAGGACGGCGGGCTCGGGCAGCCCGGCGGCCCGGGCGGCGGCGGCGAACAGCGTCACCCGTCGGTGCCCGGGATTGCCGAGGACGGTCAGCTGCGGTGTCATCGTGCCGTCACCCGCCTACTCGGCGACCGCGACGTAGCGGTCCCCGTCGTCCTCGTCCTCGTCGGGGTCCTCGGCCTCGGAGAGGTCGAGCGCGACCCCGGGCAGGGACTCGGTGAGGCGCTGCTGCAGCTCCTCGCTGAGGTAGTGGTGGTGCAGGTCGAGGGCGCGCAGGTGGGTGAGCGGCTGGCCCTCCAGCAGGGCGGCGGCGCCCTCGTCGGAGAGCACGCCCATGGACAGGTCGAGCGACTCCAGCCGGGCCACCACGGGCGCGTGCGCGACGGCCGAGGCGATCTCGTCCTGGAACTCACTGTTGGCCAGCCCGAGGTGGCGCAGGCTCGGGAGGCGGGCGCCGTCCAGGAAGGGCCCGAGGTCGTCGATCGTGGCGTCACCGCCGTACTCGTCCACGCCGAGCCAGAGCGTCAGGCGCTCCAGCGCCGGCAGCTCGGAACCCGCCACCGCCCGCACCACCCGGGCCGGCAGGCCGCCGGCCTCGAAGCGCAGCGCGGTCAGCCGGTCGTGCCGCACCGGCTGGAGGCTCAGGTCCGTGCCGCCGCGGACGGTCAGCTCGGTCAGCCCGGGGAAGGCCGTCAGCAGCGGGGTGACGTCGCCCATCTCCATCCAGGAGATCTCGCACTCGTCGTAGGTCACGTCCCCGAGGAAGAGCGCCTCCAGGGCGGGCAGGCGCTCCGCGTCCGCGGCGATGGCGGCGACGGTGGCGGCCACGGGGACGTAGCCGCCGTGCCACCAGGGGCCGATCACCAGGGCGCGGATTCCGCCAGGGTCGACGGTGTCGAGGAAGGTCTGCCAGAGCTGCGCGAAGTCGTGCTTCGCGTCGTAGTCCAGGGCGAGCCTCCAGGCGACCGAGCCGGCGGCGGGCGGCGTGCGGGTGCCGTCGTCGGGGTTGAAGTCGCGGATCGGCAGGTCGTGGAAGCGGTCGGGGTGGAGGGAGACGGTCATGTCGGCTCCAGACGGATGGGCGTGGTGGGCTGGTCGGTGTGGTGGTGCGGCGGCGTCGGGCGCGCGGTCGGTGACGGTTACTCGGCCACGGCGACGTAGCGCCACCGGTCGTCGGGCTTTCCGGCCTCGGAGAGGTCGATCTCGACGCCCGGCAGGGCCTCGGTGAGGCGCTGCTGCACCTCCCCGGTGAGGAAGTGGTGGTGCAGGTCGAGGGCGCGCAGGTGGGTGAGGGGCTGGCCCTCCAGCAGGGCGGTGGCGCCCTGGTCGGTCAGTACGCCCATGGCGAGGCTGAGCGACTCCAACCGGGCCACCACGGGCGCGTGCGCCACGGCGGCCGCGATGTCGTCCTCGAACTCGCTGTTCTGCAGGCCCAGATGGCGCACCGCGGGGAAGCGCGTGCCGTCCAGGAAGGGGGCGAGGTCGTCCAGCGTGGCGTCGCCGCCGTAGTTGTCGACGCCGAGCCAGAGTTCGAGCCGCTCCAGGGCGGGGAAGTCGCAGCCGGCCACCGCCCGCACCACCGGGGCCGGCAGGCCGCCGGCCTCGAAGCGCAGCGCTCGCAGCGCCTCGTGGCGCACGGGTGTCAGCTCCAGGTTGCTGCCGCCGCGCACCACCAGCTCGGTCAGTTCGGGGTAGGCCGTCAGCAGCGGGGTGACATCGCACATCTCCAACCAGGAGATCTCGCTCTCCTCGTAGGTGACGTCGCCGACGAAGAGCCCCCGCAGCGCGGGCAGCCGGTCCGCCGCCTCGACGATCGCGGCCAGGGCGGCGTCGAGTTGCTCCGGCTCGTCGGAGAACCACGGGCCGATCACCACGGCCGTCACGCGCTCGGTGTCGACCGTGTCGAGGAACTGCCGCCAGCGCTTGGTGAAGGCCTCCTCGGACTCGTAGTGCAGGCCGATCCGCCAGGCGGCCGACGCCGGCTCCGGCAGGGTCACGGCTGCCGCGTCGCCGCCGTCGGCGGCCTCGTCCAGGGCCTGGACGAAGTCGAAGACCGGGAGACCGTGGAACTGCTCGATGTGGTGGTTGACGGTCATGCGCTGCTCCTCAGGGGTCGGGGCCGAACACGTGTCTACCAGCCGGGTCCGACAATCCGGTGGCCGGGTGGCCGGCCGGGCGCGTTGTCAGACCCTTGCTCTACGTTCTGGTCGTGGCTCCGGAACGTGACCGCGAACAGCGCGGTGGAGCCCGGGATTCCGGCGGTCGTCGGGTCCGGCCGTACGGCGAGGGAGGACTGATGTACCGCCAGGGCGATGTGCTGATCGTGCCGGTCGAGGAGGGTGCCGTGCCGCCCCGGGTGGCCGCGCTGGCCGTCCAGCCCCGGGACGGCCGGGGCCGGATGGTGCTGGCCCTCGGGGAGGTCACCGGCCACGCGCACGCCGTGGTCGGTCCCGGGGAACTGCGCCGGGAGGCCGGTCCGTTCGGCGCGGGCTGGCTGCACCTGCCCGAGGGCGGCCGGGTGGTGCACGAGGAGCATGCGGCGATACCGCTGCCGAAGAGCTGGTACCGGGTGGTGCGCCAGCGCGAGTACACCCCGGGCGCAGTGCGGGTGGTCGCGGACTGACGCAGGGCCCGACGAACGGGCCGACGGCTGACGGACCGGCCGACGGGCGGGTGGCCGGGTGCCGGGCGATGGCAGACAGCCGGTAGACGGGTGGGCGGGCGCGGTGTGCCACGCGGAACGTGCAGCGTGGAACGCGCAGTGCCGAACGGAACGGAAGCAGGCGGCCGGGCGGGGAGCCCGGCCGGGAACGGAGCAGACGATGGAGACGACGATCCCTGACCGCCCGGCGGGCGCGGTGACGGCCGGGCCCGCCGAGGTGACGGCCCGCTGGCGGGCCGCTGCGGCGGCCACCGGCCCGGCCGACCGGTCGGCGGCCGAGCACGCGGTCCGGGCCGCCTACCGGGCAGCCGGGCTGCCCGAGCCCACGGCCGTCCGCTGGTTCGGCTCGCCGTTCGCCGCCGCCGAGGCGGCGCTGCAGCTGCGGGCCGCCGGCGCGGTGAGCGTACGCGAGGCCGTGCGCACCGGGCCCTGGGAACAGGCCCGGCGGCGGGCCGTCGAGGAGGTCGGCGCGGCCGGGTGGGCGGCGCATTGGGCACTCACCGGCGGCGAGCTCGGCCCGGTCACCACCCCGCTCGCCGACCGCACCCGCACGGCGGTCCTCGACCGGCTCGCCCCCGAGGCCGACCGCGAGGAGGCCTCGGACGACGCGGCCGCCGCCGCCCGCGCCCGGCGCACCACCGTCCGGCTCGCCCTGCTCGACGCCGTGCGCGGCCAGCACGACGCTCCCTGGTTCGCCGCCTTCGAGGCCGCCTCCGACACGGCCGGGGGCAGCGCCGAGGCCGTCGCGCCGCTCGCCGGGGTGGCCCGCGAGGCCGGCTGGTGGTGGCCGTACCAGGACGTCGCGCTGGTCAGCGAGCGCCCCGTCGCGCTGCACCGTGACGAGGCCGGGCGGCTCGACCGGGCGGACGGCCCCGCCCTGGAGTACGCCGACGGCTTCGCCCTGCACGCCTGGCGCGGCATGCCCGTGCCCGCCGAGTTCCTGGCCGGGCTGGCCGACGTCACCGTCGAGCGGATCCGCACCGAGGAGAACGCCGAACTGCGCCGTGTCCTGCTGGAGCACTACGGCTACGAGCGCTACCTGGCCGACTCCGGTGCCGAGCCCATCCACCGCGACGAGACCGGGGTGCTCTGGCGGATCACCCTGCCCGACGACGAACCGGTGGTCATGGTCGAGGTCGTCAACTCGACCGCCGAGCCCGACGGCACCTTCCGCACCTACTGGCTGCGCGTCCCGCCGAGCACCCGCACCGCCCGCGCCGGGGTCGCCTGGACCTTCGGCATACCCGAGTCCGAGTACCACCCGCAGCGCGAGACCTGACCGGCCCGGACCCCCGGCGCAGGCCGCTGAGCCGCGCATCTCGGCCAGCCGATCTCGGGGCTGCCCCTCGGCGGGGTGCGGGACAGGTCAGCGTGAGGTCGGTCCGACGTTGCGGACCCAGACGGGGAAGGGGGCCATGGCGTTGGGCGCGGTCTGGTCCGACGGGTCGGTCCCGGCTGGCTGTCGGCCGCTCAGGAAGCCCTCGACGACCGGAACGAGGTCGTCGGAGGGCAGGTAGGTGCCGCCGAACGGCAGTTCGTCGACGGCCACCGATCCGGTGGAGCAGCGGAGTTGATCGACCTGCTCGTCGTGCCACACGTAGAAGGTCGCCACCCCGGCGAAGCCCAGCGCGTGGATACGGTGCCGGATGGCCTGAGCGGTTCGTTCGAAGGCGGCGACCACCTCGGTCACGGACAAGGACTGCTTGTCCTCATCCTCCGCACTCAGGTACCAGGTGTTGGTCCGCCACTCGACCCGCCGGTCGCTCGGCTCCAGCACCAGCGGTTCGTCCGCTATTTCGGCGATCCATGTCAATAGCACCCCGGAATTGTCCCGGCCGGTGTGGATCGTGCAGTCGTCGGGGTCGGCCAGGGTCAGGGGGCGCGGGCGATGAGCACGGGTTGGAAGAAGCCCGTTCGGGCGGGTGGTTGCCAGTGGGAGGTGGTGAAGCCGGCCTCGGAGGCGAGGGCGGTGAGCTGGGACTGGGTGAGGGCCCAGTAGGTGGAGCGACGGATGTCGGTCTGCCATTGGCCGGTGGCATCGGGGGTGAGGTGGAAGAGCTCCAGGTCGTAGCGCTCGCCGTCCTCGTGCCAGTGCCAGAGCTGGAAGATGACGGACCGTCGGCCGTCGCGTTCGGTGGTCTGGGGTGGGGTGGAGGCCGGGCGGGAGCGGCGCAGGTCGTCGTAGGGGCGGATGGTGAGCAGGAGCAGGCCGCCGGGGCGCAGCACGCGGCGCATCTCGGTGAGGGCGGTGCGGACCTCCTCGGGGGTGAGTAGGTGGGGGAGCGCGTTGTCGGCGCAGACGACGACGTCGAACCGGGCGTCGGCGAAGGGGAGCCCGCGCATGTCGGCGGCCGCGGTGGGGAGACGGAGGCCCCGTCGGGCGGCTTCGGTGACGGCCCGGGCGGCGGCCGCCGGGCTGAGGTCGGTGCCGGTGACGCGGTGGCCGAGGGCGGCGAGGCCGAGGGACTGGGTGCCGATGCCGCACGCACAGTCCAGGACGTCGACCGGGCGATCGCCGAGGCCGGCGCGGATCAGGGCGTCGAGGCTGGCGCCCTGGCGGGCGACGGAGGCGTCCCAGTCGGGGTAGAGGAGGTGGTACCCGGCCGCGAACTCGTCGTAGAAGCGGCCGACGGGGGACTGCGGTGAGGAGGTCATGGCGTCGGGACTCCACGGTGGCGAGAGGGGTGAAGAGCGGGCACGACGGGCGTTGACGTGGGCGAGGTGGTAGGCGGGGCCCTCGCCTGCTCGTTCGTCACGCCGTCATCCTCGCCCAGCCGTACCGGGGGCGGACACCGGTTTTCCGAGGGCGGGGAACGATGGGGCGGCGGTTCGGAGCCGGTGAACGGGCTGATCACGGCAGGCGGTCTGCTCGTGGTCCGGGGAACCGCCCTGCGGTACGAGGGGATGACCCGGAGGGTCAAACGGTTCGCCGGGCGGGCGGGCCACCGGGATGATGCCGGTATGCGCACCTTCGAAGAGCTGATCGCCGAGGCCGAGGCGGTGTCCGTGGACGGCTGGGACTTCTCCTGGCTCGCCGGCCGCGCCACCGAGGAACGGCCGTCCTGGGGCTACCAGCGGCTGCTGGCCGAGCGGCTGGGTCGGGCCTCGGCAGCCTTGGACATTCAGACCGGCGGCGGCGAGGTGCTGGCCGGCGCAGCCCGGCTCGCCGCTGCGAAGCCCGTCGCAGGACAGCCCGCTCCCGCGCAGCGCGGAGCGCTTCCGGCCACCATGGCGGCCACCGAGTCCTGGCCGCCGAACGTCGCGCGCGCCACCGGCCTGCTGCACCCGCTGGGCGTGGTGGTGGTCGCGGACCCGGACGAGCCGCCGCTGCCGTTCGGCGACGGGGCCTTCGACCTGGTCACCAGCCGTCATCCGGTGAAGGCCTGGTGGTCGGAGATCGCCCGGGTGCTGCGGCCCGGCGGCGCCTACTACGCCCAGCACGTGGGGCCGGCGTCCGGGTTCGAACTGGTCGAGTACTTCCTCGGCCCGCAGCCCGAGGCACGCCGGGCGCGCCGCCCGGAGGACGAGAGCGCCGCCGCGCGCGACGCCGGGCTGGAGGTGGTGGACCTGCGCTCCGAGCGGCTCCGGATGGAGTTCCTCGACATCGGCGCGGTGGTGTACTTCCTGCGGAAGGTGATCTGGATGGTCCCGGGCTTCACCGTGGCGGCCTACCGGGACCGGCTGCGTGAACTGGACGCCCTGATCCGGACGGAGGGGCCGTTCGTCGCCCACTCCGCGCGCTTCCTGATCGAGGCGCGCAAGCCGTAGGACGGCTCGGGCCCGGCCGCGCCCCGCCGGGGAGACCGGAGGGGCGCGGCGGCGTCAGGCGGCGCCGCTCACGCCAGGGCGACCAGCTCCAGGTAGGAGTCGTGCCACAGGTCCTCGTCGCCGTCCGGGAGGAGCAGGACGCGGTCGGGCCGCAGGGCCTCGATGGCACCCAGGTCGTGGGTGACCATCACGATCGCGCCCGGGTAGGTGCCGACCGCCGCCAGCACCTCCGCCCGGGAGGCCGGGTCGAGGTTGTTGGTGGGCTCGTCGAGCAGCAGGACGTTGGCGCCGGAGTGGACCAGGCCGGCCAGCGCCAGCCGGGTCTTCTCACCGCCCGAGAGGACCCCGGCCGACTTGTCGGCGTCGTCTCCGCGGAACAGGAACGCGCCGAGGACGTGCCGCAGTTCGCCGTCGCTCAGGTGCGGCGCGGCCTGGGCGAGGTTGTCGCGGACGCTGCGCGCCGGGTCGAGGGTGTCGTGCTCCTGCGCGAAGTAGCCGAGCCGCAGGCCCGGGCCGGGCACCACCCGGCCGGTGTCGGGGCTCTCGTGGCCGGCCAGGATGCGCAGCAGGGTGGTCTTGCCGGCGCCGTTCAGGCCGAGCACGACCATCCGGCTGCCCCGGTCGACGGCCAGGTCGAGGCCGGTGAGCACCGGGCGGCCGGCGTAGGCCTTGGCGAGGCTGATCGCGCCGAGCGGCATCCGGCCGCAGGGGGCGGGTTCGGGCAGCCGGATCCGGGCCGTCCGTTCGGCCTGCCGGGCGGGTTCGAGGTCGGCGAGCATCCGGTCGGCGCGGCGGGCCATGCTGCGGGCGCTGGTGGCGGTGGCGACGTTGGCCCGCATCCGGTCGGCCTGGGCGTGCAGGGCGGCGGCCTTGCGTTCGGCGTTGGCCCGTTCCCGGGTGCGGCGGCGTTCGTCGGCGGCGCGCTGGTCGAGGTAGGCCCGCCAGCCGGTGTTGTGGACGTCGATCGCGGCGCGCTGCGGGTCGAGGTGGAAGACCCGGTTGACGGTGTCGGCGAGCAGGCCGAGGTCGTGGCTGATCAGGACCAGCCCGCCCTGGTGGGCCGCGAGGAAGCCGCGCAGCCAGGCGACGGAGTCGGCGTCGAGGTGGTTGGTGGGTTCGTCGAGCAGCAGGGTGCCGTGGTCGGCGAAGAGGATCCGGGCCAGCTCGACCCGGCGGCGCTGGCCGCCGGAGAGGGTGCCGACCGGGGTGTCCATGACCCGGGCGGGCAGTCCGAGGCCGGCCGCGACCCGGGCGGCCTCGGCCTCGGCCGCGTAGCCGCCCCGGGACTGGAACTCGGCCTCGGCGCGGGTGTAGGCGTCCATCGCCCGGCGCTGGTCGTGCGGTGCGTCGGCCTGCGCCATCGCCTCTTCGGCGGCGCGCAGCGCGCGGACGGCGGTGGCCAGGCCGCGGGCGGACAGGATGCGGTCGGTGACGGTGGCGGACGGGTCGGCGGCGCGGGAGTCCTGCGGGAGGTAGCCGACGGGGCCGGTGCGGGTGACCGTCCCGGCGGCGGGCGGCAGTTGTCCGGCGAGGGTGGCGAGCAGGGTGGTCTTGCCGGCGCCGTTGCGGCCGACCAGGCCGATCCGGTCGCCGGGGGCGATGTGGACGGTGATGTCGGACAGCAGGAGGCGGGCGCCGACGCGCAGGTCGACACCACGGGTGGTGATCATGGGATAACGCTCCGAAACAGCGAACGGACACACGGGTGGTGTGGAGGCGGGTCCGTCGGCTAGGAAATTCGGGGCGTAGACATGCGGCCCAGGGTAGCGGGGCGGGTGGAGCGTCCGCATCCGAATTGCCGGCGGGAGCGCACCGCGTCCGCGCGGGTTTCGGCCAGTGGGGCGGGTGTTGGCTCGTGGGGCCCCCTTGCCGGGGCGCGGGCCCCGCGCTTCCATGACCCGCATGGGTCGACGTGAGCTCGTTCTCTTGACTGATCACAGTTCGACCGAAGGAAGCCGCGACGTCCTCGCCGCCGCCGCCCGGGCCCTCACCGGCCGGGCGCCCGTGCTGCTCGACGCCCGGCACTTCATGACCGGCGGGGGCGGCCGGATCCGTCCCGACGACGGGGGCGGGCTGCGCCTGGAGGCGGACGGCCGCAGTGTGGCGGCCGACGCCGTCGTGGTCTACGAGATCCCGCCGCACCGGCGGCGCGACTTCGCGTCCTTCCAGCGGCTGCTGGGTGCACACGGCGCCCGCTCGCTCGGCACCGATGTGCAGGCCTGGCGGGCGGCCACCGAGAAGGACCTCACGGTGGCCCGCTTCACCCGCGACGGCGTCGCGCACATGCCGACCGTCTCGCTGTCCCGGCCGAGCCTGCGGGCCGCCGCCGAGGCCTTCGACCGGCTCGGCGGCGACGTCTGGGCCCGGCCCTGCGTCGGGATGGGCGGCGACGACGTCTTCCACGTCACCACTCACGCCCAACTCGCTTCCGCCGCACGGCACTACGAGCATGACGGGGCGGACTGGCTGATCGCCCGGGATGCCCGCAACTTCACCCCGGACGGCCGCCGCCACCAGTACCGGGTGGTGGTGCTCGACGGCCGGGTGGTCCGGGTGGTCGAACACGTGCAGGCGGATCCGGACGCCCCCTGCAACGAGAGCCGCGGCGCCGTCTCCGCCCCGCTCGCCGCCGCCGAACTGCCCCGGGGCCTCGCGGACCTGGCGATCCGCGCGGTCGCCTGCCTCGGCCTGCCGCTGGCCGGTGTCGACCTCGCCGCCGAGAGCGGCGGCGTGGTCTTCGAGGTCAACGTCCACCCGGCGTTCGGCCGCGGCGCCCTGGAGCAGGTCGCCGTGCCGTACGTGGCCGCGCACCTGGAGCCCGTCTGACGGTTCCGGCCGGGCGTACGGCGGGCCGGGCGCGCCCCGGGCCGGCGGCTGGCGAAGGAGGCCTGTCGGCGGCCGGGCACGTCCCTGGCCGGTCAGCTCCGCAGGATGGCGGCGAGGAGCGACGGGCGGAACAGCAGCGTCGGTGGGGCGACCAGCGACATCACCTCGTGGAAGGCGGCGGTGACCGCCGGGTTGTGGGCGGCGCCGGCCAGCACCTTGTCGAGGAAGCGGTGCTGGAGCGCGAGCAGGGCGCCGGAGGGTCCGCCGGTGGTGGCGGCGAAGCGGACGTCCTCGGTGCAGGACATCACCCACGGGTTCTTGGAGACGGCCGCGATCGCGCGCCGGGCGTCCCGGGTCGTGGCGTGGCCGATGCCGCCGTGGCGCAGGGCGGTGCGGCGCAGCTCCCGGGCGCAGAACAGGGCGACGGTGACGCCCTGCCCGTACACCGGGTTGAAGGTGCTGGCGGCGTCGCCGACCACCACCAGGCCGTCCGGGGCGCTGCGTTCGTAGTGCCGCCGGATGCCGGGGCCGGGGACGAAGCCGCGCACCTCGCCGGCCGGCTCGGCCTGCTGGAGCGCCTCGCGGATGCTCGGGTCGCGCAGCCGGGCCAGTTGCTTGGTGAACCCGGCTTCGCCGGGCTCGGGTTCGGCGCCGCGCATGCCGGCGACGCTGACGATCCAGCGGTCGCCCTCGACCGGCAGCAGCACGCCCAGGTGGGGCGCGTCCGGGGCCTTGGTCTGCACGTAGATCGCCTTGTAGCCGATGTCGACGCCGGCCGGGCGGTGGAACAGCCGGGAGGAGTACGCGACGCCCGCGTCCACCCGCTCCTCGGGCACCGGCGGGTGGCCCAGCTCAGCCAGCCAGTCCGGCACCGAGGTCGTGCGGCCGGCCGCGTCCACCACCAACTCGGCCGGTATCTCCCGGACTTCGCTGCGTTCGGGCCCGCGGTCGCGGACCTTGACGCCGGTCACCGTGCGGGCCGACCCGAGCAGGCCGACCACGTCGGCGCCCTCCAGGAACTCGATCGAGGGCTCGGCGCGGACCCGGTCCAGCACCGCCTTGTCCAGCACCGGCCGGGTGCAGGAGAGGAAGGCGAGCTGCGCCGGGTACTGCGCCATCCACCCCGCCGAGCTGAGCCACTTCAGATCGCCCGAGACGGCGACCCTCGTCGCGCCCGCCTCCGTGAGTTCCTGGTTGATGCCGGGCATCATCTCCTCCAGCGCCCGGTGCCCGGCCTCCAGCACCAGGTGCGCGTGCCGGCCCTGCGGCACCCCGGCCCGGAACGTGGGCTCCGCCGGGTAGCGGTCCCGCTCCACCACCACGATCCGTTCGGCGAACCCGCGTAGGGCCCAGGCCGCCACCGTGCCGGCCAGCCCGCCGCCGATCACCACCGCCGTGCCCCGCCCGGGGGCCGTTTCCGAAGAAGTCATGACACGTAGCGTAGTCGGGCGGTGGCGGCCCCGTAATTGCATCGGCGGGATGAACGGGCAGGACACGGGCGGCCGTTGGTGCCCGAACGCGCCGGGCGCACGACCGGTCCGGAACACTGTCGCGCGGCGCCCCCGGGGGCGGGCGGTGGGAGGCACCCGGGAGCGGGTACTACACTCGGCGGGAGTTGTGCAGGCCCCCCTTCCGGTGCGCGGGCGCGCGGAGCCGAGGAGGTGAGAGCCGTGGAGTGCAGTAGTCCGGGTCGAAGTCGGCCCCGCCCCCGGTTGTCCCGCACCATTCGCGGCACCCGGCGTTCCTCCTCCCGTACGGCTCCCACGCGGCGCTGACCTCGTCCTCGACGGGGTGCCGCCGGTCGCGCCGTGCGCGTGGTGGCCGGCCGGGCGCCTCCGGCCCGCCGTCCCCGGACGGCGACCGGGCACCCACCGTGGAGGTACCCGCCATGTCCGACTGGCGTGTGCGCGCCGTGCGCGCGAGCAAGCGTCCGTTCTCCCGCCCCGCCGGGGGCTCCGGACCCGCCGACGCGCAGCCGGCGCCGGAGCACTCGATGGATCCGCGGCCCGACCAGCCCGTCGAGCCGGTCACCCTGGAGCGTTCCGTGGTGGACGCGGCGGTCTACCGGGACGGGCGGCGGATCGACACACCGGCGAACCTCGCCGACATCTACCGCGAACTGCCCGACCGGCCCGGCGCGATGGCCTGGATCGGCCTGTACCGCCCCGCCGAGGCGCAGCTGCTGGAGGCGGCGGACCGGTTCAACCTGCACGAACTGGCCGTCGAGGACGCCATCGTCGCCCACCAGCGGCCGAAGCTGGAGCGCTACGGCGACACGCTGTTCGTGGTGCTGCGCGCCGCGCGCTACCTGGACGAGGCGGAGGAGGTCGACTTCGGCGAGATCCACCTCTTCGTGGGCCCCGACTTCGTGCTCACCGTCCGCCACTCGCAGGCACCGGACCTGTCCGCGGTGCGCCGCCGCCTGGAGACGGACCCGGACCTGCTCGCGCTCGGCCCGGAGGCGGTGCTGTACGCGGTGCTGGACGCCGTGGTGGACGGCTACGCGCCGGTGATCGCCGGGCTCCAGCACGACATCGACGAGATCGAGACGGAGGTGTTCGGCGGCGACCCGCAGGTCTCCCGGCGCATCTACGAGCTGTCCCGCGAGGTGATCGAGCTCCAACGGGCCACCCGGCCGCTGCTGGAGATCATGAAGAGCCTGGAGGCGGGCTTCGGCAAGTACGGCACCGACGACGAGCTGCAGCGCTACCTGCGCGACGTCGCCGACCACGCCACCTACGCCGCCGAGCGGGTGGACGGCTTCCGGCAGATGCTGCAGAACATCCTGACCGTGAACGCGACGCTGGTCTCGCAGCGGCAGAACGAGGAGATGAAGCAGCTCGCCGAGGCCGGGCACGTGCAGAACGACGAGATCAAGAAGATCTCCTCCTGGGCGGCGATCCTCTTCGCGCCGACGCTGATCGGCACCGTGTACGGGATGAACTTCGAGATCATGCCGGAGCTCAAGTGGGCGTTCGGCTACCCGTTCGCGGTCGGGCTGATGGCGCTGGTCTGCACCGGGTTGTACGTGGTCTTCAAGCGCCGCAACTGGCTCTGACGGCGGGCCGCGGCGGGGCGCGGCTGGTGCGGGGCGCGGCGCGGTCCGGCTCGGGCGCGGTGCTCGCGACCGGCTCCGCCGTGCCGCCGCAAGCCGGCGCGGCCCCGCGCAGGCAGCACTGACCGGCTGCCGCAACCGGCGCCGACCGCACGGCTGTTCGCCCGGCGTCAGGGATTCGTCAGGGCGGCGGTGCGGCGCTTGCCCCGGTCCGCGCCCGCCGGTTGGATGAGGAGCATGAACCGCCCGGCACGCCACCACGACCGCCCGCCGCATCCGCGGCCGCCGGTCCGCGTCGCCGCGGCCGCCATCGCCGTGCGCTGATCCGCGCCTCCCCGCCGGAGGGCACGGCACGTGCCGCGCCCCGCCCCGCCCCGTCGTCCGATCGGCGCGGGGTGCGGGCGGGCGCGCGAGTTCCGCATCTCATCAGGTCTTTTGAGCCCGCACCCCGGCCCGGACAGGGTCGGCGGTGCCCCGCACCCTGGGAACGGTCATGTCCGAATCCGTCCTGTCCGCTCGTACCGCCCTCGTCACCGGCGCCTCCTCCGGCATCGGCTGGGAGACCGCCCGGCTGCTCGCCGGGCTGGGTGCCACCGTGCTGGTGCACGCCCGGACCACCCCGGAGGCCGAGGCGGCCGTCGCCCGGCTGGTCGACGCCGGCGCCCGCCGGGACCAACTCGTCGAGCTGGCCGCCGACTTCACCCACCTCTCGGAGGTCGCGGTGCTGGCCGGCACGGTCGTCAAGCACTACCCGGCGCTGGACCTGCTGGTCAACAACGCCGCCGCGCTGGCGCCCGAGCGCTGCACGCTGACCGACGACGGCAACGAGGTCTCGCTGCAGGTCAACTTCCTGGCCGCGCACCTGCTGGCCAGGCTGCTGCGGGCGCCGCTCTCGGCGTCCGGCGACGCCCGGATCGTCAACGTCTCGTCCTCGCTGCACCGGACGGCGTCGATGAACTGGTCGGACCCGCACCGGGTGAAGAGGTACTCGCGGGTGGCCGCGTACGCGCAGTCGCAGCTCGCGCTCACCATGGCGACCGCCGACATGGCCCCGGCCGGCTCCGGCATCACCGCCGTCAGCCTCAACCCGGGCCTGTGCGACACGGCGCTGCTGCCGCTGTACGGGCGGGCCGGCGCGCCGGCGGTGGAGGGCGCGGCGGCCGTCGTCCGGCTCTGCCTGCCGGACGTTGCGGTCGCCAACGGCGCCTACTACGACGGCGGTTCGGTGGCGCCGGTGGCGCAGGCCGCCCAGGAGGAGCGCTCGCTGAAGCGCCTGGTCAAGCTGGCGGACCAGTTGGTCGGCCAGGCCGCTTGAAGCCCTTCCCCGGAAGCGGAGAGCACACGATGTCCAAGCGCGCCCGCAAGAAGAGGGCCCGGCGGAAGAACACGGCGAACCGCGGCCGCCGGGCCGGGCAGGGCTGACCCGCCCACCACCGCAGCCCACCACCCATCGCCATCACCCATCACCACCACCCATCACCACTCACCACCGCCGATCACCGCCGCGAACCGCTGAGGGCCGCCGCGAACCGGCGGGCACCGCCGGGCGCCGGGGACGGTCGCTAAGGATGCGTCAAGAACGGCGCCCGGCGGCGTCAAGGAGCCGTCAGGGGGCGGCTTCCCGCAGGTGGCACGGCACTAGCGTCGCCCGGCGGAGAGAAACGGTTCTGCTCCGGTTTCAGCAGGAAACCCCGGCGGACCGTACAACGGGGGAGAGGAACGTGCGGCCATGACCACCTCGGCAGCGGGCACGACGGCCACCACGGGGGAGACGGCCCCGGGGACGGAACCCGATCAGGCGGGGGAACCGGCCCCAGCCCCGGCCACGGCCCCAGCCCCGGCCACGGCCGCCCCGGCCCCCCGCCCGAGCCCCCTGGCCCGGCTCCGGCACGGCGCGCGGACGGTCGGCGGCCGCGCCTACTGGACCACCCCGCGCCTGGTCCGCGGCCTCACCGCGCTCAGCCTGGCCGCCCTGATCGGCCTCGGCGCGGCCGCCACCACCGTCCTCGGCGGGGCCCGCGACGGCACCGACACCATCGGCCACCGGGCCGCCCCGCAGGCCACCCGAGCCGCCGACCTCTACTTCGCGCTCAGCGACATGGACGCCCAGGCCGCCAACCTGCTGCTGGTCGGTGCCGACCCCGACTACACGACGCTGCGCAAGCAGACCCTCGACACCTACGAGCAGCGCCGCGCGCAGGCCGACGGCGACCTCCAACAGGCCGCCCAGGCCGCGGCCGCCGACCCGGCCGGCCAGCGCGCCGTCCAGCAGGTGCTCGGCCGGCTCGGCAGCTACGAGGTCCTGGTGGCCCGCGCCCAGCTGCTGGAGGAGCAGGCCAAGGCCCCGGCCGGCCAGCCCTCGCCCGCCGCCCTGGACGCCTACCGCCAGGCCACCGACCTGCTGCGCCAGCAACTGCTGCCCGCCGCCGACCAGGTCACCGCCGCCAACGAGGCCACCGTCGAGCAGGTCTACACCGAGCGGCGCGACGCCCTCGGCAGCGGCTGGTGGTGGCTGCTCGCGGTCGGCCTGCTCGCGCTCGCCGCGCTGCTCGGGCTCCAGCGCGTCCTGGCGGTGCGCTACCACCGCGTCGTCAACCCGGTGCTGGCCGCAGTCACGCTGCTCACCGCCGTCGTGCTGGCGATCGGCCTGCACCTGGTCAGCCGCGCCGACGACCACCTGGTGACCGCCAAGAGCAACGCCTACGACTCGGTGATCGCGCTCAGCCGCGCCCGTGCCGTCGCCTTCGACCTGAACGCCGACGAGAGCCGTTACCTCACCGACCCGTCCCGCGCGGCCGCCTACGAGCAGAGCTTCCTCGACAAGACCCAGGCGATCGCCCGCCTGGACGGCGCCACCCTCGCCGACTACAACGCCCAGCTGGCGGCCGCCGCGGCCCGGCACCGCGCCGACCACACGGCCGTCCCCTTCGGCGGCTACCTCGGCACCGAACTGCACAACATCACCTTCCCCGGCGAGCAGGACGCCGCCGAGCGGGTGCTCGCCGCCTTCCAGCAGTACCAGCAGGACGACCGGAAGATCCGCGCGCTGCGCGACGAGGGCCGGCTCAAGGAGGCGGTGACGCTCAACACCGGCCTCTCCCAGGGGCAGTCCAACTACGACTTCGACCAGCTGAGCACGGCCATCGGGGACACCATCGCGGTCAACGCCAAGGCGATGGACTCGGCGGTCGCCGCGACCGACGGCGACCTCGACGCCGGTACGGCGGCCCTGGCCGCGGGCGCGCTGGCGGCGGCGCTCGCGCTCACCGCGCTGGGTGTCCGACCGCGCCTGCGCGAGTACCGGTAGCCGCCGGCAGCCGGTTACGCTCCGGACGGGCGTCGGCGAAACCCCCGGCGGGCTCTGGTGCGTCCAGGCTCCGGCGCCCCCGGCCTCAGTCGGCGGCGAGCCGGTCGTACTCGGCGTCCGGGTCCAGCTGGCGCCGGTACTCGGCGTGCAGCCGGACGTCGCCGTCCGGGCCGGCCAGGCGGGCGAGCGGGCCCCGGGCGCCCGGGAGCGGCCGGGCGCACGGCCACTGTTGGGCGAGTACGGCGAGCGGCGCGCCGTCGCCGGTGCGCAGGATCCAGCTGGCGCGGCCGCCGCCGATCAGGGGCAGGTACGGCCGGGGGAGTCCGAGGGCGGCGAGCGCCTGCGGCAGGTCGAGGCCGTCGGGGAGGGTGAGCGCCGCGGGGTGCGGGGCGTCGGCGTCGTCGCCGGCCGCGACGCTGTCCCGGGTGAGGTGGATGCGCATGGCCGGACAGCATAGGGCGCGCGGACGGGCCCGCGCGCCCGTGCACCGGTGTGCCGGTTTGACAAACGCCCTTGCCGTCCCGGCGAATGGCAGGCATGGCCGACGAAGACTTCGAGAACGTCCTCACCACGGTGGGCCCCCGGCTGCGCGCCCTGCGACGCGAGCGCGGCACCACCCTCGCCAAACTGGCCGCCGCCACCGGGATCTCGCTCAGCACGCTGTCCCGGTTGGAGTCCGGGCAGCGCAAGCCGACCCTGGAACTGCTGCTGCCGCTGGCCCGGGAGTACCGGGTGCCGCTGGACGAACTGGTAGGCGCCCCGGCCACCGGAGACCCCCGGGTCCATCCCCGCCCGGTGACCAGGAACGGCCAGACCATCATCCCGCTCACCCGCCACCTCGGCGGTCTGCACGCCTTCAAGCAGATCATGCCGCCCGGCCGGGGCACCGAGCCCGAGCTGGAGCTGAAGGTGCACGAGGGCCACGAGTGGCTGTACGTGCTGTCCGGCCGGCTGCGGCTGGTGCTCGGTTCGCACGACCTGGTGCTGACGGCCGGTGAGGCCGCCGAGTTCGACACCCGGACCCCGCACGCCTTCGGCAACGCCGGGCCGCAGCCGGTGGAGTTCCTCAGTCTGTTCGGTCCTCAGGGTGAGCGGATCCATGTCAGGGCGCGCCCGGGAACCTCCGTTCGGTAGGTTCGTTCCCTGACAGCGGGGGTTTTCCGTTCCGGTCTCCCGCCAGGCCGTCGGGAGGGGCCGAGAAGATGAGTGTCCAGCAGAGTACGGAGTCCGGCGAGAGCGGTGGAACCGGGGAGCGCGGCGCGGTGGGTGCGCCCGAAGTCCCGGGCGCGGCGGGGGCCTTCGAGGCCTCCGGCGGCGGCGCCGGCCGGGCCGGCGGTGGTTCCGGCGGCGACGGGAGCGGCGGCAGCGGTCCGACCGGTGGGGCCGACGGCGTCGGCGGCGCGGAGCCGGACGCCAAGAGCGGGCGGAAGAAGCGCCCGTTCTGGCAGGAGCTTCCGATTCTGCTGGTGATCGCCCTGCTGCTCTCGCTCGGCATCAAGACCTTCTTCGTTCAGGCCTTCTCGATCCCCTCGGGTTCGATGGAGCAGACCCTGGCGATCGGCGACCGGGTGCTGGTCGACAAGTTGACGCCGTGGTTCGGTGCCGAGCCCGAGCGCGGCGAGGTGGTGGTCTTCCGTGATCCGGGCGGCTGGCTGGAGAGCGCGCCGACGCACGCGGACGGCTCGGTGATGAGCTCGGTCCAGAAGGTGCTGAGCACCGTCGGCCTGATGCCCTCGGCGGACGAGAAGGACCTGATCAAGCGGGTGATCGCGGTCGGCGGGGACACCGTCGAGTGCAAGGCGGGCAGCCCGCTGAAGGTGAACGGCGTCGCGCTGGACGAGCCGTACCTGTTCCCCGGTTCGGCGCCCTGCGACCAGGACCCGGTGGGCACCGTCACCGTCCCCAAGGGCAAGCTCTGGGTGATGGGCGACCACCGCAACAACTCGCGGGACTCGCGCCCGCACCACAACGAGACCGGTGACGGCTTCGTGCCGGTGGGGAACGTGATCGGCCGGGCCTTCGTCGTCGCGTGGCCGCTCACGGACTGGTCCACCCTGCCCGTCCCGGACACCTTCGGCAAGGTGCCGGCGGGCGCGGGCGCGGCCGCGCCGGTGGAGGCGCCGTCGGCGCCGGACGCGCTCGGGCTGGCCGCCGTCGTGCCGTTCGCCCTGTGGCGCCGCCGCCGCGGCGCGCGCCGGGGCCGCCGCTGAGCCGGGTGAGGGCTTCGGCGGAACTCCTCCCGCGATTCTCTACACGCCTGTAGAGTTTCCGGGGTGAGCTGCACGCCTGGTCGCGTGGCCGCCCGACCGGGGAGGCCGCGCGTCGGGGCCGGGTCGGGAGGCGGAACCGTGGTGGAGAGTCGGCGCAGTCCTGTGGCCGTCGGGGAGCCGGCGGACCCGGACGTCCAGTGGGTGTACCAGCCGGTCGAGGTGGACCTCGGCGGCGGCACCTGGGCGTCCGGGCGGATCAGCGGCTGGTGGCAGGACTCGGCCGGGCAGCGGTGGTGCCGGTTGCGGGTGAGCCGCAGTGGCCGGCCGGCCGGGTGGGAGCGGTTCGACCCGGCGCGGGTCCTGCTGCTGCCGGTCGCCGGGCTCTGAGGAGGCGTCGGCCGGTTCCGATCGGAACCGGTACCGGCGTGACCGGAACCGGTCCGGTGGGTTCGGACGTCCCTCGGTGCGGCGATCACGAGGCGTTGTCCATAAGAGATTCACAAAATATGACGGCATGTGCGATTCTGTGCAGCGCCCCCGTGACCCGCCCCATCCGTGTCGGCACCTTGGGGGGCCCGGGGCCGCCGACATGCCACTTCATCGACCGGGGACGACGTGAGTTCCGAGATCTACTTCAGCAGCAACTACCGCGACCTGTGCGAGCAGCACGGCACCGGCGCGGGCTTCCAGTTCGAGTTCTCCTGCTACCGCTGCTCCGACACCTGGCGCTCGTCGTTCGAGGCGTTCACCACCGGCCAGGTGGCGGGCTGGATCGGCAAGGGCGTCAGCGCCGCCTGGAACCTCATCGGCGGCAACGCCAACACCATCAGCAACGCCGCCGACGGCCTGGCCGGCCACACCTGGGGCAACGCGCGCGACGCCGCCTTCCAGCGCGCGATCACCAACGCCCAGGTGCACTTCAACCGCTGCGCCCGCTGCACCCACTACGTCTGCGGCCGCTGCTTCGACCCGGGCCAGGGCCTGTGCCACGACTGCGCCCCGGACACCGCGGCCGAGGCGATGGCGGCGCAGCGGCGCGGCCTCAACGACATGGTGTCCGACCGCTCCTACCAGCAGGGCCAGCAGTCCGGCGCCGAGTTCGACGTGCGGACGCCGCGCCAGCTCGTCTGCCCGCAGTGCTCGGCGGAGACGCACGGCACGCCGTTCTGCCCGGGCTGCGGCCACCGGCTCGCCCAGCCGACCCAGTGCGGCCAGTGCCACCAGGACATCCCGGAGGGCGCGGCGTTCTGCCCGGGCTGCGGCACCAGGCGCTGACCCCGCAGACCCCGCGCACACTGCGCACCCCACGCACCCCATGCACCTCGCGACGGCGGGGCGCCTGCGGATCAGGATCCGCA